>JAFGIH010000320.1 GCA_016929985.1 Thermoleophilia bacterium
CCAGACAATTATTGATATATACTCAATATGTGTTATGCTCAGCACATGAACGATCGACATCAGACCACCGCGGAACTCGCCGAGCTACTCACGCGCGCCTCATGGCGCCTGCGCAGAAATGAGCGCAAGGCCCTCGCGCCCTACGGGCTCACCTTCGCGAGCGCTCGCGCGCTCCGCACGCTGGTAGCCGCGGGCCCCATGCGTATCGGCGACCTGGCGAACACGCTGGAGATCGTCCCCCGCACGGCTACCAGCCGCGTGGACGGCCTCGAGCAGGCAGGGCTGGCAGCCCGCAGTGCGGATCCCACCGATCGTCGCTCCGTAGTGGTCTCTGCGACGCAGCAGGGGCACGAGTTGGTCGCTCGTCTCAAGGCAGAACGGAGAGCCAGCGCGGAGACCATGTTCGCGACACTCTCACCCGCGGACCAGGCAGAACTGCTGCGCCTGCTCAGCCTGCTCGCGGTGGACTCTTGTTGAAGGAGGTCTGAACATGGGACCTACGAATGGACCTATGGTGCGCTCCATGCGGCGCACCGATGATATCCGCGGTCTGAAGGTCGCCCGGGGCACCGCCCGCCGCATCTTGCGCTTCGCCGCACCCTACAAGCGGCTGCTGCTGCTCTTCTTCGGACTGGTGGTCGTGACGGCCGTCATCGGCGCCGCGAACCCACTCATCTACAGAGAGATCATCAACGAGGGCATAGTCGGACAACAGACAGGCCTGGTCATCGCCCTTGCGCTGGCGGTCGCGGGCCTGGCGATCTTGGATGCCGTCTTGTCGCTCGGCTCGCGCTACGTGTCGGCCAAGGTAGGCGAGGGGCTGGTCTTCAGCCTTCGCACCAAGGTCTTCTCTCACGTGCAGCGCCAACCCATCTCGTTCTTCACCCGCGCGCAGACGGGCGCTCTCGTCAGCCGTCTGAACAACGACGTGTTGGGCGCGCAACAGGCCTTCACCGACGTGCTCTCCACCATGGTCGGCAACCTCATCAGCGTCGCGTTGGTCCTGGCCGCCATGTTCGTACTGTCGTGGAAGCTTACCCTGGTGGCGCTCATCCTTCTCCCGCTGTTCGCCCTGCCCGCCCGGTGGCTCGGCCGCCGCCTGCAGAGCATCATGCGCGAGCGGTACGACCTCACCGCCGACATGAACACCATCATGGTCGAGCGTTTCAACGTCTCCGGAGCCCTGCTGGTGAAGCTTTTCGGGCGGCCCGCCGACGAAGACGCGTCATTCCACGGTAAGGCGGGCCGCGTACGCGACATCGGCGTCAAACAAGCCATGTACGGCCGCATCTTCTTCATCTCGCTCATGCTCACCGCCTCGCTGGCCACGGCTCTCGTGTACGGCTGGGGAGGCGTGCTCACGGTGAAGGGAGCGCTCGACGTGGGTACTCTCGTAGCCCTCGCCGCCTACCTGGGCCGCCTGTATGGGCCGCTCACCGCGCTTTCGAACATCCACGTGGACATCATGACCACGCTGGTGTCTTTCGAACGGGTGTTCGAGGTACTCGATCTCAAACCCGCGGTGGCCGACAAGGATTCCGCTGTGGCCCTCCCCCGCGGACCCGCCTCCATCGAGTTCGATCACGTGAGCTTCAGCTACCCGGCGGCCGAAGAGGTCTCCCTGGCATCGCTGGAAGCGGTGGCCCTGTCCGCAGCGGGTGCCAGGAAAGACGTGCTCTTCGACGTTTCCTTCGAAGCCGAACCCGGGCAACTGGTGGCGCTGGTCGGACCTTCGGGGGCCGGCAAGACCACCATCAGCCAACTGGTGCCGCGCCTCTACGACGCCACACAAGGCGCCGTGCGGGTCTCCGGTATCGATGTGCGCGACGCGACCTCGCAGTCGTTACACGACGTGGTCGGCGTCGTGACCCAGGACGCCCATCTCTTCCACGACAGCATCCGCGCCAACCTCCTCTATGCCAAGCCTGACGCGACCGAGGAGGAGTTGCGGGAAGCCTTGGCCGCCGCCCAGATCCTCCCCTTCATCGACGCCCTGCCGGACGGCCTCGACACCCTTGTCGGCGACCGCGGGTACCGTCTCTCTGGTGGAGAGAAACAGCGCGTCGCCATAGCCCGTCTGCTGCTCAAGGCGCCGGACGTGGTGGTGCTCGACGAGGCCACAGCACATCTCGATTCGGAATCCGAAGCCGCCTTGCAGAGAGCACTCGACACCGCGCTGGCAGGACGGACATCCCTGGTCATCGCCCACCGCCTCTCGACGGTACGAGACGCCGACCAGATACTGGTGATCGACGAGGGCCGTATCGTGGAACACGGCACCCACGAGCAATTGCTCGACGCCGGCGGCCTCTATGCCGAACTCTACGAGACCCAGTTCCGACCGCGGCACGCCGCCACCGCGACTCGCCGGGAGCTGGCGCTCGCGATCGCGTAGCCCGGCCGGCGCCCGGGCGGGCGGCTCGCGCCGTTACGAGACCTCGAACTCCGTCACGACCTCGGTCTTGATGAGCCGCACCAGTTCCTGGAGTCCTGAGAAGACGTTCTCGCGGATATCGCCGGCCACCAGCGCGTACATGATGTCATCGCCGACAGCGAGCCCGCCCTCGTTCACCCAGGCCCGCACGGCGATCACGCCCTGCCGGGCTCCGATCTCGGCCAGCAGTTCCTGCAAACGAGCGTGGTCGTACGAAAGGTCCATGCCCGACACGGGCGTGCCGTCGCGGGCAGTGCCACGAACTACTCCGTTGTGTATGAGATACATCCCGATCTTCGCACTGTCGGGACCGCTCTTGATCTCGTCCAGCCACGCGTCTATCGGGGGATGAGTCGGGTTCACTGTCTCCTCCTTGGTGGATCCTGACACCCACAGTACTCCGCGGTCGAGACTACTCCACTACGATCTCGACCAACCACTTCACCCAGAAGTTGTCGCTCTTGTCCGGGAACACGGCACGTATGAGAAAGCCGTGCAACGCCGGCAACGACTCCTCGTTCCACTCGTCTGTCGCCGCCCGCGTACTGCGCACGGCCCCGGCTGCACCTGAGCAGCGTCGAGGATAGCCGCCAGAGACGCCCCTGACCAGGTCGCGTTCATTCGCACCACTTCCTGATCATGCCGGTACACTCCCCGAGCGGGCGGCCGCGAAAACCCGGGCTTACGCCGGCGGCTAGGTAAGAACGGCGGCCAGCTCCACGAGGATCTCCGCGGTGGCCCCCCATATGCGGTGCCCGGGATAGGGCAGCACGTAGTAGCTGCGGAGCACGCCGTCGTGGAGCCTACTCTCCCGGTGGTGATTGGCCGGATCGAGCACGAAACTGAGCGGCACGTCGAAGACTCCGGCCACCTCGTGCGGGTCGGGGACGAACTCCGCCGGCGGTTCCACCCAGCCCACGACAGGATGAACGAGAAAGTGGCTCACGGTCAGGTGGCAGGGAAGGCATCCAAGGAGGTCGACGTTCTCCGGCAAGAGCCCGATCTCCTCGAAAGCCTCGCGCAGAGCCGCCTCCGCAGGACCGGCGTCGCCGTCTTCGATCCGGCCCCCAGGGAAGCTGATCTGGGCGGCATGGTTCTTGAGATGAGCAGTCCGCTCTGTGAGGATCAGCCGCGGCCCGTCGGGATGCGCAAGCAGGGCGATGAGGACGGCCGCGGGGATACCTGACGGTGGCGTGCCCGCGGGCAACGCGTCCGAGGCCGGCAGGTCATTCCAGCATCGGCCGGCGGCACCGAGCGTCAGTCCCGCGGACTGTAGCCGGCTCCGTATGGCTTCCTTGTCAAGCGCCATGCTGATGGACATCCTCCTTTTCCTGCACGTCCGGCGGTCTCGCATCGGCGGCCGGACCACAGCGCACAGCATGCCAGACAAGCCGTGATTCTCCCAGCTCCCAGCTGAACGAACGGTCGCGCGCGGGTTCGCCTCAGGAGCCGCCGCCCTGTATCCTTGTCGCACCGAAAG
>JAFGIH010000321.1 GCA_016929985.1 Thermoleophilia bacterium
CCCACCACGTCCAGCACCACGCGGCCGTTGCCGTGCATGGGTCGGCCGGAGAGGGAGTCGTGCTGCGGCACGATGCGAGCCGGGGGCTGAAGCGGTAGACAGGCCACCAGAAAAACACTCCCGGCGCACAAACACCGGTGCTGGCACAGGCGGACGCAAGAACGGAGTCGTCTGGTCATCGCACCGCTCCAAGCGCAAGACGGACCACCCCGGGCCGACCGGGAGGGCCGTCTGGTCCATCCGATCCGTCAGAGCCATCCGATCCTCGACTGCCGTCCGACCCGCCACTGAGATACGTGGTATTTCCTTCTGAGTCGGTGCAAGAGGCAGAATTTCCCCCATCCCCGCCGGCGCCTCCGCGGCCCCCGCGACCGCCCGTGCCGCCCTTTCCGCCCTCGCCCCCCACGCTCCGAATCGTGGCCCGCAGAGCGTGCACAAAGGAAGCGCAGCGCTGGCCCGGGCAGTGCACCCGGACCGTAATCACTCCCCCATTCCCGCCCGCTCCCCCTGGCTCGCCATCTTGCCCGTCCTGTCCGTCCCCGCCGTTCGATCCGGAGGTGCCGGACGAGCTGGGGCAGGACGCATCCGAGCCGTCACTCCCGGGCGAGCCGTCGCTACCGTTCGCGCCATCGGCACCCCGTCGACCTCGTCCCCCAAGGCTGCCCAGCTCGAACAGACCCACCTCTGACCGCTCGACCACGGCCACGAGGGATCGTCCTGCTCCGTGAATGAGGTACTGGACTCTCGGACCGTCCCGCACGTCCACGTGGACCGCGGGGCCGTCGCCCCCGGGGTAGGCCCCCCGGAACCACACGGCATCAGGCGTGGTGAAGCGTACCGGCCGGGCGATCACCGCCACCACCCTCCCCGCCGCCCGGATCGGGATGCGGAACAGGCGCTTCGGCGAGAGGAAGGCCTTGGCCGCGGCTCGTGAGGGCCAGTTGGAAAAGGTGAGCGCTCCAGTTGAATCAATGGACGTGCGCGGGTGGCCAGTGGCGAGCGATTGCGCAGAGACGCAGGGCGTCGGGTCCAGCGAACGCCCGGGCGCGCAGAGGGTGATGGGATGGCTGATCCCCCTCAGCGTGAACCACACGACCTTTCGTAGCGAGATCCTGGAGTTGCTCGAGCCGTGTCGCACCAATGCCGTCTGGTCGAGCACGTGCTGCAAGAGCTGAAGAGGAGCCGCGCCCAGGGCCTGCTCGTCGATGCGTGCGCTGATGATCGGGAATTGGTCAAAGGACACCGCAAAGAACCCGTCGCGCAGCACGGCGTCCTCCACCTGCCTGGCCATGCTTCGCAGCTCCCGGTGTTTCGAGGCGTCGATGGCGAGGCGAACGATGCGCCTGGCCGCCGCGCGTCTGATCGTTGCGTCGGGCAGGCGCCGATGCAGGAGCTTCAATGCTTCGAGATCCTGGCTCCGAGTCAGCCGGTCGAGGAGAAGCGCGGTGACGGGCTGGCCGCCAAAGCGGCCGGATTCGGCTTCGAGCACCGCCAGGGCCGCTGCGGCATGACGGCGACGGACCGACTCGCCAGCAAACGCGCGCAGACGCTGCTTGAGCCGCGCCACGAGGCGCGTGCGTTGTCTGTCGCAGGTCACAAACGCCTGAGGTCGGTCTCGGT
Organism: Thermoleophilia bacterium; assembly: GCA_016929985.1. The sequence continues at coordinate 1,621 of JAFGIH010000321.1, forward strand.
AGGCGCGTACAAGGGCTGCGAACCGGTCCGGTGCCTCTACCAGGCTCCGGGACACCGCCTGGTCCATGGCCTCGAGGAGGGCTTTGGAGAGATGCCTGCCCCGCCTCGCGTCACAGCGTGCGAAGAGCTGGGACAGACACTGCCTCCAAACACGCGCGTCCAGGTCGCGTCGCTTCAACCCGTCGACGAGCTGCCGCGCCCCGCGGCCGTCGAGGGCCGCGAGGGTGACGTGGAACCCCGCGGGGCTCTGCCCGCACACCGCCGCCGATGCCCAAGGTTGAGCAAGATAGTGGATCAGGGCCCGGGCGGTGTTGTGCTCTGCCAAGGACACGATGGACATTGGCTGCGGAAGATCGTTCGCGCAACCCGCCGAGCAACTCAGGAGGAGCAACAGGGTACAAGCCCGCCAGGAAGGATGCTGTCCTCGGATGCCAGACATCGATGCCTCGAACGGTCTGCTTGGACGTCTCTTGGGGGCGGCCACACCGGAAGGACACTCGTCACGCCTCAGCCCGTCATCTGCAAGATCCAGACCAGGCGCCGTTCAACGATCCGGCCGGTCGAGCTCCGCTTCATCTCGTTGGCTTGTTGTCACTTTCGGGGTACCTCCCTGACGGTTCTCGCGCCGCTCCCCATGCTCCCCCGGAGCTTTGTGAACTGCCATCAACGAACCAATTGTGACGGGTGGTTCTAAGTAGATCTGCTCACCCTGCCTGGTGGTATTCCCGTACAGGACAGGATTTGAACCTGTGACCTTCGGGTTATGAGCCCGACTCACCACGCAATGATTTCAGCGGATTAGTGGATTCTTTGGATGCCGCTTTGGACTGAGGGGGGCAAGAGTCGAGTTATGCTGTCGACAAGCTGGTCACCTGCGGTTTTCCTTTGACATTTGCGGTGGTATAATCTATTTGCATTTCGTAACACGGAGCGGCTTCCATGGCTCGTCCACGATTGTATCTGGCAGGGCCACCAAGAGACCAGAGCTGATCACGCCACGCTGGTCGACCAGAGGAGACAACGAAAAGCACTCCAGATGACCACCGGCGGCCTGGGCGTGTGGTCTGATGTGGGATGAGATTCCCCTGAGTTAGCACAAAAATGAAATACGTACTACACGCGACCATATCGAGAGCCTCTGTCTCGGGCCTCCTTCTGGCTGTGATGATGTTGGTCGCGCCAGTCTTGTCATTCGGTCGCGAAAAAAGCGGATCAAAGGAGCCACCGAAGGTGCCGCGCGCCGTGAAGGGCGCGCCGGCGAGAAAAAAGGCCAAGCCTGGAACGAAGGCCAAGCCCGGAACGACAGCCAAGCCTGGAACGAAGGCCAAGCTCAAGAAAAAAGCCGTTGGATACGAAACGGTCGTCGTCGCACCGAGGAAATCCTCACAGGCCTACCCGAAGGCCGTGGTCTACTCGGAGGAATCGGCCCGGGAGCAACGCTCCGCGGGCGTCGAAAGCCTGCTCAAGAACCTCGCGGGTGTGCAGCTCAGCCGCAAGTCCTACGCGGGCAGCGACAGCAACAAGCTCCGGATCCGTGGTTTCGACGAATCGCGCCTGCTGATTCTCTTGAATGGCAGCAGCCAGCACGGTGCCGGCGTATACGGCGGATACTACGTGGACTGGTCCTCGCTCTCACTCGAGGAGGTGGATCGAGTGGAGGTCTTCCGGGGGGCCGGGCCGGCCAAGTACGGCAACACGCTCGGCGGCGTGGTCGACATCATCACGAAGCAGGGTTCGGACAAGCTGCGCACCATCGTCCGCAGCGCGGGCGGCAACCTCGGGACCTGGAACCTGGAGGGGGCACACGGCGGGGGAATCAGCATTCTGCGCTACAGCCTGGCGGCGAGCCACTACGAGACCGACGGTTACCTGCGCAACGCCTTTGCCATCCGCAGCGCGATCGCTGCGCGCATCGGGCTCATCTTGCCGGCGGCGTTGAGCCTGACCGCTGGAGCGCGCTACACGGCCGGCAAGGGCGGGATGATCGTGTACAACGGCCCGGACAGCCCATACTTCGATGACCGGAAGAGCGAATCACTGGATAGCCCGCTCGGCGGACCGTGGGCCGTGTTCCTGAACCACGGAACGGGGAGGTGGGGCCCCAAGGACTGGGGTGATGGAAGCTACTGGCTGAACGAGCGTTTCCAGTTCGACTGGGGCTTGTCTCGGAAGGCCGACAACTTCGGCTTCTCGCTCAAGGTCCATCTCTTCAACGAGAAGCGGAGAGAGTATTTCTACGCCATGGACGTCCCGAACTACTTGATACTCCGGCGAGACAGCAAGCCGGAAGACTGGAACTGGGACTGGCGGGCCGACTTCAACCACACCTTCAATGCTGCCGGGCGCCACACGATCGAGTACGGCGCTGAGGGACACTATCTGGGCTATGGAGACATGGCTGTCTCCAACGTCGACACCACCTACTTCCCGGCATGGGGGGTTCCCACGTATTCACCGGGCAAGCGGAACATCTCCTCTCGGCACGGCGCCTACGTGCAGGACACCTGGAAGCTCAAGGGTTGGTTGGAAGCCGGGGTCGGGCTGCGTTTCGACAACTTCCATGCCCAGGGGCCCGAGGACAACGCTCTCACTATCGACGAGAACACGTGGAGCCCCCGCCTCGCGATCTCCGTACGCCCCTGGAAGGGTGGACGCATCACAGGCCGCTATGCCCGCGCCCACCGCTTCCCGACGTTGCCGGAGTACTACTGGTGGTATTCCGGATTTCTGCCCGCGGACCGCAAGGACCTGACCTCGGAGAAAGCGCACCAGGGGGAGCTGGAAATCGGCCAGAAGCTATTCCGCAGGCTCAGGGTCAAGCTCAGGGGGTACTTCTATCGGGTTAACGACTACGTGCGCACGATCTACGGCTACGAGCCCAGTCGAGTCATCTACAACATCGACCGGGTGGACTTCATGGGGCTCGAGCTCGAGATCGGCTGCAGGCTCCCATGGGGGTTTTCGGTCTGGGGCAACTACACGTTCCAGAAGACGAAGAAGCACGGAGACGTCCTCGACAATACCTCCGACCTGAGCGACGAGCTCGCCGAGCTGCCGGAGCACAGGTTCAACCTGGGGCTGGACTACCACCACCCAAGCGGGCTCAGGGCGCGGCTGGTGGCGCGCTACGTGGGCCCGCGCCACGCGGTTCGTGGCGACCTGTCGGTGCCTGGGTCGGCCTCGCTCGCGAAGATGAACGCCTATGTGGACATGGACA
>JAFGIH010000322.1 GCA_016929985.1 Thermoleophilia bacterium
AGGACGTGAAGGGCACCAACAACCTGGCCGGCCCACCGCATGTACCCCGTTTCAAAGGTAAGGGCCCAGCCGAGTTCCCCGTCATCGCCGGCAAGAAGATCTGCCGCCGCGGCGACGTCGTGGCCCTGGTGGCCGCCGAGACCGAGGAAGAGGCCCGCGCAGCCGCCAAGAAGGTCAAGCAGAACCTGGAGACACTCCCGTCTTACATGACCTTCCCCGAAGCGGTCATCCCCAACGCCATCCAGCTACAGGAGAATATGCCCAACTGCTATATGGAGCAGCCGGTCTTCAAGGGCGAGGATACCGCCGAGCTCATTGAGAATGCTCCCGTCGTGGTCGAGGGGAGCTTCCACTCGCAGCACGAGCCACACCTGCCCATCGAGCCCGACACCATGCAGGCCTACTGGGGCACCGACGGCATGATGACCATTCAGTGCAAATGCCAGTCTCTGACTGAGAACCGGGAATTCGTCTCGCAGGCGTGCGGCATCCCCAAAGACAGCATCCGCATGATACTCAACACTGTGGGTGGCTCCTTCGGATACAGCGTCAGTCCAAACGTCTATGCCCTGGTGGTAACGGCCGTCCAGAACCTGGACATGCCCTGCACGATCACTCTGAAGTACGACGAGTTCAACCACACCACGGGCAAGAGGTCGGCTACCTATACCAACGGCCGGCTCGCCTGCGACACCGACGGCAGGATCATCGCGGCCGAACTCGACATCGCTCTCGATCATGGCGCGTACGGCCTCATAGCAGGACCTATCTTCGGCAACCTGGTCTCCGTCGGTTTCCACGGCTACAACATCCGCAACTTCAAGGCGCTCGCACGCGGCGGCTCTACCAACCACGCGTTCATCACCGCCTATCGCGGCTTCGGTTCTCCTCAGTCGTACACTACCACCGAGGCTCTCATCGACATGGCTGCCGAGAAGGCGAGCATAGACCCCTGGGAGTTCCGCTACAAGAACGCCGCCAGACCCGGTGATCTCAACATCAACAGCCGGCCCTATCGTGACTACGTCTACCCGACCCTGCTGGAGAAGGCCAAGCCGGTCTACGACCAGTACAAGGCGGAGGCCGAGGCGGCCAAGGCTGAGGGCAGGCACGTGGGTGTGGGCATCAGCATGGGTGGCTTCATCTGCACCGCGGGAGCGTTCGATTATGCTGAGGTGGCTCTGGAGTTGAACGCGGACGGCAGTATCACCCACTACAACACGTGGGAGGACATGGGTCAGGGCGGCGATATCGGTAGTGTGACCCACACCTGCAAAGCCCTCGCACCGCTGGGTATCAGGCCCGACCACGTGCACCTGGTGATGAACGACAGCAAGACCTGCCCCGACACCAACCTGGCCGCGGCCAGCCGCTCACACTACATGGCGGGTAACGCCACTCTCGATGCAGCCGAGCAACTCCTGGACGCCATGCGCAAAGACGACGGCTCCTACCGCACTCACGCGGAGATGGTGGCCGAAAGCATCCCCACCAAATACACCGGTCACTACGACCAGTTCAACATCGGTCTGGACCGCGAACTCGATCCCAACACCGGCGAGGGCGATACCAAACCGGCGTACATGTACGGAGTCAACGTTGCCCTGGTCGAGGTGAACGTCGATACCGGCAAGACCCAGGTGCTGCGATTCGCGTGGGTGGGCGACGTGGGCGTGGTCGGCAACATGCTGTCCGTGGAGGGGCAGGCCTACGGAGGCATCTCTCATTCCATCGGCTTCGCCCTCAGCGAGGAATACGGCGCCGAGAACAAGCACGGCAGCATGGCCGGGTGCGGCATCCCCACCATCGACGTCATCCCGGACGACATGACCCTCATTTTCAACGAGACTCCCCGTCCGAAGGGACCGCACGGGTCGAGCGGATGCTCGGAAGTCTTCCAGAGCTCCAACCACATGGCGGTCATCAACGCCATCAACAACGCATGCGGTGTCCGCGTCTACGCGCTACCCGCCACCCCCGACAAGGTGAAGGCGGGCTGGGAGGCCAAGCAGCGCGGCGAGGATCTCACTCCGCCCAAGTACTATCTGGGGACGGACTTCGAAGAAGAGATGGAGATGATCAAGGCCGATCCGGTCTGACGGGGGGCGGGACTGGGGCGGCTCGCCGCGCGCGGCGAGCCGCCCCACACATCACTTGTCCTCGAGCGACATCTCGACCTCGCTGATCTTGCCTCTCACGAGTTCCTCGGAGAGACAGACCTGGCCGCACTTCGGGCATTTCAGGGTCTTGACGATCCAGGCATGGTCCAAGTAGCGGAGTTCCGTCCTCTCCTCCACGAGAGCCACGTTGCACCTCACGCAGATCAGCTCTCCCATGTTCCCCTACTCTCCACGATCTCCATCCTGTGGGAGAAGACGCTGCTCAGCACATAGCCCGCTCCGGATCTCGCGTACTCGACCCAGTAGGTCACGGCGCCGATGCGCAAATGGCCTATGAAAAGATCCCGGTCCGGGTCATACACCGCGTTACCGGTGGCCTCGCAGTAGTCGATCGTCCGATAGACCACGTCCTCCAGGATGCGTTCGTCGTACATCCTCTGCAGCAACTCGTCGGGAATAGTGACTGCTCCGCCCCCCGGACGCCCCTCGTCTTCCTCACCCGCCATTTCGAGACCCCATTCCCTCTCGAGCACTTTCCGCTTGGCCGCCATCCTGTTGACTCGACGCCGCCCCAGAGACGGCGACCCCGCCGCCGGGCGATCGGCCGTGTCGATCCCCAACACCAGGTCAAGAACATGCCTCGATGCCTTTCCCCCGCGGCTGAACACTTCCTGACAGTTCGCGCAATACGTGATGTACGGAAGTGCGTGAGCCGAGGAGCGGTTCTGTCCGATGGTCTTCATCAGTTTGGGATTGGCGGCCGCTATGTGCCCTCCCCAACCGCAGCACCGAGCCTTCTCCCCGCTCCAGGGAAGCTCCGTGAGACTGATGCCGGCCTTCTCGGCTATCTGCCGCACGCTGCGCTGCATGGTCTTGTCGTACCTGCTCGAGCACGGGTCGAAGACGCAGGCTTCCGGCTCGTCACAGACCCTTGGCTCCTCCCCCGGCGCCCGCTCTCCGACGGCCCCGGCCTCGGGCAACCCCACGTCGAGTAGCAGCTCATACAGGGAAACACCGCGGATCTGCGGCATATGCCTCTCGAACTGAAGCCTGCAGGTAGGGCACGCAAACACGAACTCCGGCCTGCCGAACCGCTCCCATTCCACCGTCAGTCTCTCGACGACCTCGTCCCTGAGCGCGGTCTCGGCCGCCCATTCCGCCGGGGCGCCGCAGCAGCCAAGGATCAGCCCCATGTCGGGAACACGCTCAAGAAGATAGTGATACGTGAGCTCCACATGCCGGGGGTCGCTCGCCGCCAGCTGGCAGCCGGGGAAGAACACGCGGCCGGCCTGCGTGTGGCCCGGCGCGGTACACGCCAGATATGCCTCCTCGTTCGCATGCTGCATATCGCACATGAAGAACTCGTGAAACGCCGGGGGAAACAATCCATCCTCGCGCTTGAAGACGCGGAAATC
>JAFGIH010000323.1 GCA_016929985.1 Thermoleophilia bacterium
CGATCGTCAATCCTCTCGGAGAGACCTACGCTTACCCCCAAGTGGCGCTGCCGTGGGTCACATGGACGGAGGCAGAACCGTGGGAGACTAACCCCGAGGAATACTGGGCCGAACGCATCTTCGCAGCTGAGGTGGACTCGCAAGGTCTACCGACGGGCACAATGGATGAAGTGGTGTCCGGCGCACCGGCTTTCATGTGGGGCGATTCCATGTGGTACTACAGCCTTTCCAGCACCCATCTGGCCTACGAGAACCACGCTCCGCACCACCTTGTCGATGAAGGGTCGTACGTCTTTGAGATCGGCGGCGATACGGACCCGGTCAAGTTGGGAGGCATGTCGTACCGGCCCTCCGTGGCGGGTCACTACGCCGTGTTCTGGGACGGCACCCTGAGATATCTGGACCTCCAGACCATGTCTGAACAGGTCATCGATCCTGACGGCGACTTCGCCACAGCCGGACCTACCTACGTGGCCTACTTCCGCTCCATCCAGGCCGAGGAATTCTGGACCTACGAACTGGTGGCCCGGGGCTACTCGGGCGGATACGAGCAAGTGCTGGCCGAGACCGAGATAGACGCCTATTTCCTCGCGCCTGTCGCGACCTCAGAAACGCATATCGCGTTCGTCATCGATGGAGTAGTGCGCCTCTTCGAGTGGGAGGCATGGTAGACCTCAGGCCCCAGGAACGGCCAGTCCGGTCGACACGAGCACATACACACCGACCACCCAGATGATGCCTGGAAGCCAGTGTTGCTTCTGTTTCCGATAGCAGGCCAACACCACTATGGCGGCGCAGATCAACAGAAAACGCCCTATCGTCAATGCCCACGCGCCGGCCGAGTATTCCTCCATGAACGGAAGCGCACCAACCAGGTAGAAAGCCGAGAAAGCTGTAATGGGGGCTGCATAGAGAGCCCCGATCAGCTCCACCTGGCGGGGCCACCAGAGTCCGCTCTTCACCTGGCTCACGTAGAGTTGTGGATGGCCGAAGAACAGATACTGCTCCCCGAAGAACGTGTCTCTGTCCATGAGCGATCCCTCAACCCAGAAAACTCCGCCGCCGGGCGCGCCCGATGCCTCCGGCGACTTTGAGCCCGCCAATACCTCCGCTCCGGCCGTGTAGCCGTGATCAATGGTGATGACGAACCGCGCCGCAGGGGCGCGCCCCTCCTCTGGTTCAACGAGGAGGAATTCGAGCTTTCCGCCGAGTGTCTCAGCCAGGCGTGAGTGAACACCCACCTTGCAGACGAACACCCCGTCATCGGTCGCCGGCGACAAAGCGGCGATCAAGATGGATAGCACTACGAATGCAACGAGAAAGGCCCCCGCGAGAAGCCAAGTGGAACCGCGACATGACCGACCATCCCGCGTGTTCTGCGTGGCCCCTATTTGGCGTCTCCGCTGTACGAGCCCCACGTCCAATCCTTCACGAGCGGCATGTCGTCACCATGCTCGCGGATGTACTCCTTGTGGTCCACATGGATGTCGCCGATCATCTGCCTCAGGTGGGCGGCACGCGTTCGCAGTCCCGGAACGCGGTCGATCACGTCGCGCACCAGGCTGAAACGGTCTAGATCGTTCAGCACCACCATGTCGAAGGGCGTCGTGGTAGTGCCCTCCTCTTTGTAACCACGCACGTGTAGGTTCTCATGGTTGGTGCGCCGGTAGGTGAGACGGTGGATGAGCCATGGATAGCCGTGGTAGGCGAAGATGACAGGTCGATCGGTGGTGAAAAGGGCGTCGAACTCCTGGTCGGAGAGACCGTTGGGGTGCTCTTCTTCGGGCTGCAGGGTCATGAGGTCCACCACGTTCACCACCCGGACCCTGAGATCCGGCAGGTGCTTGCGTAGGAGGTCCACCGCGGCCAGCGTCTCAGTAGTAGGTACGTCGCCTGCGCACGCCATGACCACATCGGGGTCGTGGCCGTCGTCGTTGCTGGCCCACTTCCAGATGCCGATGCCCTGGCCGCAGTGACGGACGGCCGAGGCCATGTCGAGCCACTGCGGCTGCGGCTGTTTGCCCGCCACGATGACGTTGACGAGGTCGCGGCTGCGCAGGCAGAGGTCGGTGACACACAACAGGCTGTTGGCATCGGGGGGCAGGTATACGCGCGTGACCGACGCCTTCTTGGTGAGCACGTGGTCGATGAATCCGGGATCCTGGTGAGAGAAGCCGTTGTGGTCTTGCCGCCAGACGTGTGAGGTCAGCAGATAGTTGAGCGACGCCACGGGCCGCCGCCACGGGATCTCCTCACACACATCCAACCACTTGGCGTACTGGTTGAACATCGAAGCGATGATGTGGATGAACGCCTCGTAGCAGGAGAAGAAGGCGTGCCGGCCGGTGAGGAGGTAACCCTCCACCCAGCCCTGGATGGTGTGCTCGCTCAGGATCTCCATCACCCTCCCAGTGGGTGACAGCCGGTCGTCACCGGGGAGAAGAGCCGCGTTCCAGGTACGGGGTGTCACCTCCAACACGGCGTTCAACCGGTTGGAGGTGGTCTCGTCGGGACCGAAGAGCCGGAAGTCGCTGCGATCAAGATCGAGGCGCATGACCTCAGCCAGATACTTGCCCATCTGCCGGGTCGCCTCGCCCTTCACCGCTCCGGGGGCAGGAACGTCCACGGCGAAGTCGCGGAAGTCGGGCAGCCGGAGGTCACGGAGCAAGAGGCCCCCGTTGGCATGAGGGTTATCCCCCATGCGCCGTGTGCCGGCGGGCGCGAGCTCCGCCAGTTCGGGCCGGAAGGCGCCGGTCTCGTCGAAGAG
>JAFGIH010000324.1 GCA_016929985.1 Thermoleophilia bacterium
GGGTCGACCGCGACGTTGAGAGACGTGAACGTCTCTCAACATGGACGTCTTTCGACGCGGTCGGATGAAACCCCTCGTTTGAGAGAGGAGCGCGACTTGACCGAAGGCCATTTCTGGGTCTCGTTCGAGCTGCTGGAGGCGTTCATGGTGGACGTCTTCAAGGGTGTCGGGGTCCCCGAGGACGACGCCTGCGTGTGTGCCGATGTACTCATCAGCGCCGACAAGCGCGGCATCGACTCACACGGCGTCGGCCGGCTGAAGCCCATCTACTACGACCGCATCGTCAAGGGCGGCATCCAGAAGCCGGTCACCGAGTTCGAGATCGTGCGCGACCTCAAGGCTACGGCCGTGGTCGACGGCCACGACGGCATGGGCATGGTCATCGCCAAGCGGTGCATGCAGATGGCCATCGACAAGGCTCGCGACCATGGCTTGGGGATGGTCGTGGCGCGGAACTCCACTCATTACGGCTTCGCGGCGTACTACCCGTTGATGGCGGTCGCGCAGGGGATGATCGGCCTGACGGGCACCAACGCCCGCCCATCCATCGCCCCGACTCACGGCGTCGACAACATGCTGGGCACCAACCCGCTCGTCTTCGCCATGCCCACCGACGAGGACTTTCCCTTCACCAACGACTACGCGACCTCCATCGTGCAGCGCGGCAAGATCGAGCAGTGGGCCCGCGAAGGCAAGGCGTGCCCGGAAGGCCTGGTGGTAGACCGGGAGGGCAGGTCGTCCACCGACCCCGTGCAGATCCTGCAGAACCTCATCAAAGGCCGGGCGGCACTCGCCCCCATCGGCGGCCTCACCGAAGAGACGGGCGGCTACAAGGGCTATGGCTTCGCCACCGTGGTCGAGATCCTCTCGGCGGCTTTGTCGCAGGCGGCCTTCCTCAAGCAATTGGGGGGCAAGGATGCGGAGGGCAAAGACATCCCCATCCCGCTCGGGCACTTCTTCCTGGCCATCGACGTCGAGTGCTTCACCGATCTTGCCGAGTTCAAGAAGACCACCGGCGATATCCTGCGCGCGCTGCGCGCGTCAACAAAGGCTCCGGGCAAGGAGCGCATCTACACCTGCGGCGAGAAGGAGCATCTCGCCTGGCAAGACCGCAAGAACAAGGGTGCGCCCGTAGACGCCGGGGTTCGGCGAGAGCTGGTCGCCATGCGCGACGAGCTCGGGTTGCCGTACACGTTCCCATTCGAGTAAGAAGCGGAGGAGGGCGAACGTGTCGAACTGGTTCTCACGCATCCTGATGGGGAAAGAGCCCGAGAGTGTCCCCATCACTCTCCGCCGGTTCACGGCGTCCGAATCGACGCTGAGCAAAGACGTGAAGCCAGAAGAGGGCGGCTGGGTCGTGGAGGCTGCGGAGACCACGGCGGTCCGTCTTTTCGAGGTGCGCGATACGGGGGCCGAGCAGTGCCTGCTGACCTACCGGGCCACCATGAAGTGCGAGAATCTGGAGGGCCGGGCCTTTCTCGAGATGTGGTGCCGTCTGCCCGGCCACGGGGAGTTCTTCTCCAAAGGTCTGGATCAGCCGCTGACGGGCACCACCGAGTGGTCTTCCTACGAGGTCTCCTTCCGGCTCAAGAAGGGCCAGCGACCCGACCTGGTCAAGCTGAATCTCGCGTTCGAAGGACACGGCAAGGTGTGGATCAAGGACATCGAGCTCCTCATGACTCCCAAGTGGTGACCTCGGCGGTGAGGCTGTCTCCGGCCGTCCCCCCGCCGCCGCGCACCCCGACCTTGATGAGGTTGACGCAGCCGTAGCCCTGGCTGACGGAGAAGAGGTCTTCGAGGGGCCGCCCGAGGAGGTGGCAGAGCAGCACTCGGTTGACCCCCCGGTGAGCCACCACGAGGATGTTCGACCCTCCCCGAGCCACGATGTCGTGAAACGCAGCGACTGCCCTCTGCTGCAGTTGGACGAAGCTCTCCCCGCCGGGGAAACGGTACCTCACCAGATCGCGTTCGCGCCGGGCATGCTCCGCGGGAAACATCCGTGCGACCGTCTCAAAACTGAGCATCTCCCAGGCCCCGGCGTCGATCTCCCGAAGCCGGCGGTCGGTGCGGAACCGCAGGCCGCTCTCCGCGAGGAGCGGGAGGCCGGCTGCTTCGGTGATGAGGGCAGTGGTCGTCACGCATCTCCGCAGGTCGCTGCTATACGCGGCATCGAAGTCGATATCCCGTAGGCGCTCGGCCAGGCGGCGAGCCTGGTCCAGGCCGAGGTCGGTGAGAGGCACGTCCGCCTGCCCGACGAAACGCCGCCGGTCATCCGGCAAGACCGGTTCGGTGTGCCTGACTAGATAGACGGATGTTCCGCTCGTGGCAGCACCTCCTCCAACGGACGTCCGAGAAGCGCGTCCACCCGGGCACGGATGCCCTCCGCCACCATCATCCTCCGCCGCGCGCCCTCGAGGGCCGCGGGGTCGTCGGCGCGCTGCCGCAGAGAGCGGTCTTTCTTCTCGTCCAGACCGGCGATGCGATCGTCGATGACCAGCTTGTCGGCGAGGTAGAGCAGTTGCGCCTCGGTGGGCAAGGGGGTGTCGATCTGCTCCGGCGGCAGCACCATGTGGGCCCCCACGATCTCGCCGAGGCGGTCCAGACCCAAGGTGGTGAGGATCCTCTGAGCCACGGCTGCGTGCTTGGGCCGGGTCCTGGCCAGGTCGTGCAGCAGGCAGGCGGTGCGCACCAGGCCGACGTCCAGGCCGGACACATGAGGCGCGAGCGCCTCGGCCAGGGCCTCGCCGACC
>JAFGIH010000325.1 GCA_016929985.1 Thermoleophilia bacterium
CCGATACATCTGGAGCGGCGCCCCGATGACTATGCCGCCGTACGCATCGAGGTCCTTCACCTCGCGCGCAGGCTTCAGCTCCACCTCCAGGCCTGCCTCACGCAGCATATCGGTCACCGCCTCGGCGACCTCACGGGTGGATCCGTGGCGGGTCGCGAACGTCACGAGGATCGGGCCCCCCATGGCTACCTCCTTATCCGTCCTCTGCTGTATGCTGCACACGTCGTTGCAAAAGGGGAGGCGACTGTGGATATCCTGACTGCTCTGGGTCTCTCGATCCCGGCGGGTCTCAACGCGTACATCCCCCTACTTGCAGTCGCGCTGGCACAGCGCTTCAGCTGGCTCGAACTCCGCGAGCCCTTCGACGTCCTCGGCTCGTGGTGGATGATAGTCATCATAGCCGTTCTCCTCGTGGTAGAGATAGTGGCCGACAAGGTCCCGGCGGTGGACCACGTAAACGATATCGTCCAGTCTGTGATTCGCCCGGCGGCCGGCGGTGTTGTGGCCGTGGCGGGCTCCGGGTCAACCTCAGAGGTGAGCCCCTGGGTGCTGGTGTTGATGGGCGTGCTCTTCGCCGGGGGCATCCACGCAGCCAAAGCCACTACGCGAGTGGTCGTGAATGCCTCTACGGGGGGGATAGGCGCGCCGGCGGCCAGCGTCGCCGAGGATACCGGCGCCATCGCGCTCTCGGCTGCGGCGATCGCCCTACCGATCTTGGTCGTGTTCGTGGTCGCCGCGCTGCTCTTCGGGATGTGGTGGCTCTGGCACCGCGAACGCATCAGACGACGAAGGGCCGAAAGGACTGAGTGACGTGGCCAGGGACGAGATCATAGAGGTCCTTCCCAAAGGACAGGCGCCGGAGTGGAGTGAGGAGGACCTCGCCGCCCTCTGGGAAGCCAAGCTGCTGCTCGAGCATCCTAGCCTCACCGCCAGGATATCCGACATGGTCGGAAGACCCCTGGAGACCGGCTTCAGGATGCTGCCCCACAGGTGGCACAAGGTCATCGGGTCGGCGACCGAGACCGCTCTGTTGAAAGGGCTCGAGGTCTCCATCAAGACGATGGGCCGTCCCGAACCGTGCCGGTCTCGGGACCGGCTGCACAAAGCCTTGGCAGTGGGTACCGGGGCCGCGGGCGGCGCCTTCGGGGCCGCCGCTCTGCCGGTCGAACTGACTGTGTCGACCTGCGTGATACTCCGCTCCATCGCCGACATCGCGCGCAGCGAACAGCACGACGTTTCGCGGGTCGATGTCAAACTGGCCTGTTTGGAGGTGTTCGCCCTCGGTGGGGGCACTGCCGGCGACGACGCCAGTGAGAGCGGCTACTGGGTGGTCCGAGGCGCCCTCTCCAAGTACATCACCGACGCCGCCAACCACATCGCGAGGAAGGGCCTGAGCGACCGGAGCGCCCCAGCAGTGGTGAGGTTGATCACCCAGATCGCCGCCCGTTTTGGCGTGGTGGTCTCGGAGCAGGCCGTCGCCCTCTTGGTGCCGGTGGTGGGCGCGGTGTCTGGTGGAGCGATCAACTACCTCTTCATGAATCACTTCCAGGACATCGCCAGAGGCCATTTCGTGGTGAAACGCCTGGAGCAGAAGTACGGCACGGGAAACGTGCGGCAGACCTACGAAAGACTCATGCTGTAGGGCACTCGTCCGACTCGGCCGTGTCGGGCGCGACAGCGCCCGGCTCCCCCGTCTCGGCGTCGTCGTCGGGCTCGACCAGGGCCAGCAGTCCGCCGACGGTCTCCACCGGCATTTCCTCCACGTCCCTCAGTCTCCGCTCGATAGTGCGACTCTTCCTGGCCGCGTCTTCAATGGTGCTGGAAGCCTGGTCGAGCTTCTTGTGCACCTTCTCGAGCAGTCCCCCGAACTGGCCGAACTGGGTCTTCACCGCCCCCAAGAGCTGCCACACCTCGCTGGAACGCTTCTCGATGGCAAGGGTGCGGAACCCCATCTGCAGGCTGTTCAGCAACGCCGACAGCGTCGTAGGGCCGGCCACGATGACCCGGCAGTCGCGCTGGAGCGACTCCGCCAGCCCCGGGCGCCGAAGCACTTCGGCGTACAGACCCTCCGTGGGCAAGAACATGATGCCGAAATCGGTGGTACGCGGCGGATCGAGGTACTTGCCCTGGATATCCCTGGCCGACTGCTTCACCCGTGTCTCAAGGGCCTTCAGCGCCAGTTCCACGCCGGCGACGTCTCCCAGCCCCTGGGCCTCGAGCATGCGTTGGTAGTCCTCCAGCGGGAACTTGGCGTCGATAGGCAGCCAGACCGGCGTCCCGGCGCCCGCATCCTGGCCCGGCAACTTGACGGCATACTCCACCCGTTCGCCGGTGCCCGGCTTGCAGGCCACATTGGCTTCGTACTGGTCGGGTGACAGGACCTGCTCGAGCAGCATGTTCAGCTGTACCTCGCCCCAGGTGCCGCGCGTCTTCACGTTGCTGAGTACCCTCTTGAGGTCGCCCACCCCCGCGGCCAGACTCTGCATCTCACCCAGGCCCTTGTGCACCGCCTCCAGACGCTCGCTCACCTGTCTGAACGACTCGCCCAGCCGCTTCTCGAGGGTGGCCGTGAGACGCTCGTCGACCGTCTGACGCATCTGCTCGAGCCTAGCCGCGTTGTCTTCCTGCAGCTTCTGCAGCCTCGTATCGACGGTCATGCGCAATTCGAGCATGCGCTGCTCGTTCGAGGTGGTGAGAGTGACGAGCCTGTCGGAGAAGATGTCGAGCTGGCTCTTCTGGTGCGCACCCAGCCCACCGATGCTCCGGATCGTGGTGTCGCCCCAATCTTTCACGGCGCCGCCGACGTCTTCGCGCAGTAGCTGAGCGTTCCTCGCGGCTTCTTCCCTCCCCCGCTCCATCTCCTCACGCAGGAGACGCTCCCCGCGTTCTTGCCCATGCGCCAGCTGTCGCACAGACGCCTGAAGCCCTCCTGCCCGGTCACGAGACAGAACGAGCACGAGCAACACGATGGCGATGGCCAAAAGAACCACCGAGCTGATGGCGAGTGCTTCCAACATACGAGCCGACCCCTACCCCCTGCCGTACACGCTGGGGCCGCCCCCGGGGTACGCGTCGTAGACGTGCTGAAAGAGCAGATCAGCCTTCTGTACCACCTCATCGGCGCTGGGCAGATCCAGGACCTTCTCGACCGTCTCCTCGATGCTCGAACGCACCGACGCTCGACTCTGCCGGTCCTTGCGCCACCCGGCGACCAGCAGACCGGCCTTGAGGTCCGCAACCAGCTCGCGGACGGCCGTCTTCACCAATTCGCCCTGCCCCGGGCTCGGGGCCGGCTCCGCCTGCGTCAGCAGGTCGACAAGGGCGAGTTCCTCCTCTTTCAGCCCTTCGTGAGCCGCGCGGCCGCTCTCGGCATTGACCTCCTGCACGAGATCGATAAGCCGGGCGAAAAGCGCGTCGGGTCCGATGTCGTCATCGCCTGGGTCGCGCACAAACGCGGGTAGCTTGTCCCGCAGACCGGCGCGCGAGGGGTTGAGCCTCACCAGCTCGGCTAGCTTTGTGTCCAAGGCTCCGCGCAGCCGTTCAATCTCGATGTTCTTCTGCGTGTGGGTGAAGCGCTTCCAAACGGTCACCGGATCGATACGGCCAAGATCGACCGGACCCGGTCCGAACAGCCCCGCGTCATCGGGAGACAGTTTCCGCACCCCGGTCGACCTGCCTGATTCGGGGGCACTCACCTCGGGAGCCCTGAGGCCGTAGCCCTGAGCCTCGATGGAGGCATCCAGTAACCGCACCAAGCGCGTCTCCAGCGGCGACATGCCCGGCTGCGACGTCAACATCCTGATGCGCTTGAGCATGAAAGCGCAGAGTGCACATTCAGTACCCAGCTCGGCGGCAGCCGGGTCGGGGAGGATCGCCCTGTACAGAAGCAGCACCTTCCTGCAACGCGCCAGAAACTCCTCCTTGCAGGCGTCGGTGACCAGCACGGCGTCGATGGCCTCGTCGACCAGTCTGAGCTTCGGCAACTGAGGCGCTCGCCGGATGGCATCGAGCTCGAAGCCCGCACCTCGTACGAACTCGGTCAAAGACGTCAAAGCTTTGCGGAGCTCCTTCACCTGCCTCGACTTGCCCAGCACCGGCAGATCTCCGGGCGCGATGCCCGCACCGCTCCCCGCCCAATAGGCGGCAAGGACCTTGCGCGGGTCCTGGAACACCCCTAGATAGTCCACGATGAGCCCGCTGGTCTTCCGCTGGAAAGATCGGCCCGCCCGCGAGACGGTCTGCATGAGCGCGTGATCGCGCATGGGTTTGTCCAGATAGATGGTCGAACAGGGAGGCATATCGAGACCGTGGATCCAGTTGGCGCTCGTGAACACCAGACGCAGGGGATCAGCCGGGTCGTTGAACTTGGCTATGAGATCCTCTCGGGACGCCCGTTCGAGATGCGGCACCACATCCACACCTCTTCTGTAAAACTCCTCGACGTCTTCCATGGACTTCGGCAGCACCACCGCCATATCGGTGCTCTCCCAGTAGGCGAGGTTGCCGCCGGCCGGCGCCGTTTCGCTGCCGCCGGAGTCTCCATCAGCTCCGGGTTCGGTGGAAGGCCCCACCTGCAATCGCAGGCCGGCGAGCTGCAGGGTCCAATACGTGCGGACCTTCTCGCACATCCGCGCGGCCGTGATCCTGTCGATGCTCACCACCAGGGCCTTGCCGAGATAGCCGCGTTCCGTGAAATGCCTCACGATGTCCCGCGCCACCGTGTCCAGACGCTCGTCCTCGGTTATGGCGTAGTAGCGGCGTCCGAATTCGGCCTCAAGCGCGGCTTCCCTGGACTCATCCAGTTCAGCCTCTCGAAGGAGTTGCTCCAAGCCCCTATCGAGCACGGCGCCGTCCATCTGTACCTCCGGAAGACGGTTCTCATGGTAGAGGGGGACCGTGATGCCGTCTTCGACGCTCTCGCGGAAGTTGTAGATGCTCACATAGTCGCCGAACGCCTGCCGGTGATTGTCTTCACCAGCGGCAAGGGGCGAGCCGGTGAACCCGATGAACGCGGCGTCGGGGAGGGCAATGCGCATGTTCGCGGCCATCGCTTCGTACTGCGGCTGATGGGCCTCGACCGCCATCACGATGATGTCTGAACGCGTTGACACGAGAGGATACTGTCCGCCGGGCCCGCTCACTGCGAACTGCTCGATGGGCACGAACACAAAGCGGCCACGGCCACTCAGCACGCGCCGCAACTCCTTCGCGGTCTCGGCGCGAACCCTGTTCTTCAACAAGCCGGCAGCAGCAAGGCGGCCGCAGACCTGATCTTCCTTCTCCTGCCTGTCGGTCACCACCACGAAGGTCCATGTCCCGGGGAACTCCCGGAGGACCTTCTGCGCGAAGAGGATCATGGAGACGCCCTTGCCGCTCCCCTGGGCGTGCCAGAACATCCCCAGCCGGCCCTTGTTGACAGCTCGATCGCGCAGAGCTCCGATGGCAGCCTCGACTCCCAGATACTGATGGTTCTTCGCCATCAACTTCACGGGCCCACCGGCGGCGTTCACAAAGAGGAGACTGTTCTTGGCCAAGTCCAGGAACCGGGATCTCTCGCACGTGCCTCTGATGGTGGTCTCCAGCGACTGCCACGGCGCCTCCTCTTCCGTAGCAGCGCGCTTCCACAAGCCGAAATGCTCCCAGCCCGCGTCGATCGGACCCACCCGGCTTTCGGCTGCGTTTGCGATGATCGAGAAGGCGTTGTACCAGAAGAGGTGTGGAGCACCCTGTTCGTACTCCGCCACCGTCGCGTTGAACGCGCTCTCCAGGTCTCGATGGACAGTCTTCACCTCGAGGACGACCATCGGGACGCCGTTGACGAACCCCACCAGATCGCAACAATAGGTGAACGACTCGCCCGTGACCCCGAACCCATGAGCGGCAAGGAATTCATTGACCTCCGGGTGGTCCCAGTCGACGTACCGAACGGTCTCCTCAGGACTGTCCGCTCCCACCTCGCCAGAGCCGGCAGCCCGATAGCCGTCTCTGAGGAGCACATGGATCGCCCGGTTGGCGGCTACGAGATCCACGGAACTCCGGTCGCGGACCAGTTCGTCGACGGCGAGGGACAGGGCGCCCTCGGTCGCCGTTGGGTTCAGACGCCTGAGGACAGGCAGCAGCCGGTCCACGAGGACCACGTCGCCCTTCGTCTCGCGTCCCAGAGTGCCCCCCGGTCCGAAGACCTCGCTCTGACAGTCGGTGACCTTCCAGCCCAGCTCGCCCAAGAGGGCGACGGCCGACTGTTGGGTCGCGTCGGTGTTGGTCATGGAGCTATGGTACAACTCGACGACCATAACTAGGAAGCGCCGGTGGCCAACTCGCGCCTGCGCCGGTGGCGCATCGGCGCCTACGCCGCTGCCGTCTCATCCCAGAACCGCCTGATGATCTCGACCATCGCCAAGGTGTCCACGCCGCAGTACTCACGAAGATCGGCGCAGAGCTGATGACGCTCCGCCTCAGAGGTCGTGGGGTCGACCGCCCGCGCGTAGGCCTCCATCGCCTGCAGGCCTCCTCGCAAGCCCAAGCCCTCATAGCTCAGATGAGGAGCGAGGATCGGAGTGACCGACTTCAGGGAGCGGCTGCCGTGGAAGTCGATGTGGTAGCAGCACTGACGCACCACGGGCAGTAGATCGAACACGCGTGCGTTCAGTGAAGACAGGCCGCCGGCCAGTTCGGGGAAGTCGCGGGCCAGCTCTTCCAGCCTGGTGGACTCCATGCCCTTGTTGTAGACGACTATGGAGCCCGAAGGACCAACAGCCTGCAATAACGACTCGGCGAAGGCCCGCCGTGGGTCGCGTGCTTCGGCACAGAGGAACTCCTCATGTTTCAAGACCCCGTGCTCGTCGAGCACGTGGAGCGACCACTGGAACGGCACTTGCTGCCAAGGCCGCGTGCCTGGGTACACCGGGAGCCCCGGCATGAACGTCTCGAAGTCGATGAACCATAACGGCGGCCGCAGCTCGCCGAGCATGTCGCGCAGCTTCCCTCGGTCGAGGGCCAACTCGCCCGTGCACACGGCCTCGAGCACCAGCTGGTGCCCTTCAGTCAGCCCGGCGAAATCTCCAGGTATCTCCCGCAGATCGACGATGCCCGCGGCGTGCAGAGCCGCGAACAAGCCTCCGCGGTCGCCGCCCAGCTCGTATACCGGATGATCCGGGCCGGCCGGCCCGCACACCTGCCGGTAGTAGCAGCAATCTCTGCAGGCATAGTGCAGCGGGACCCGCGGCGGTTCGGCCCCCGCGAGGTCGGTGCACATCGACTCGAGATGCCGCGGCAGGGCCTCGGCCATCCAACGGCGCGCGTCGTCGGTGACGTCGTCGATAACGAACAGGCTCTCCAGGTCGTAGTCACTCGCCGCGGCCGCATCGCACCCTCGGACATCTCCGCGGCCCGCGTCGCCAGGGTAGACATACCCGGGGTCGAAGTGCATCAGATTGATAGACCGCACAGTGAGACCGGCCTGTTCAAGAACCGCGGTCTGGAAGCCCACATCGGCCAGATGGTCCGAGCGCACCCCATTGGTGGCCTTGACCTCGATGATGTCTACCTGCCCGTCGCAGACCCTCCGCAGCACGTCCACCCTGCAGAGCAGCCCCTCAGCCGCCACCGCCGCCTCGAACACATAGGTGACCGTCTCGTCCCTCAACGCCGCGGTGGTCTCGGCGCAGGCGCGATCGAGGTCCCAGGTGTGACCGATCAGAAGCCCCCCGGGAAAGTACCGCCGCGCCAGTGCGCCCACCCTGACCCCCTCGTCCATGAGGTGCTGGGTCATCCAATCGGGCGGGTCGGCCAGGTGCTTGAACCGCTTGGGGTAGCACTGCATATAGCCCAACTTCGGGCACTCGACGTACCGAGTGAAGCGCGACTTGGATATGCCGGGCAGACGGACCATAGCTCACATGCTAGCAGGGCGTCCGGACAGGAAGACCGGAGCGTACCGGAGGGCGATGGTAGAACCTAGGAGACCACCGGCCAGAAGACCTCGGTCACGTGCTTGTGCGGGTCGGGTTCCACCGACGGGTCGGTCAGGTAACGCTCCCACATCATCTTCGCGAGCTCGAGTTTGTTCGCCTCGGCGTACGCCTGGATCGCCTTGTAGGCCTTTTCCAGCCCCTCATAGTGGCCCACGTGCGTGGTGAAGGCCACCTTCCCACCCGGCACCCGGCTCGGCTTGATATCGCTGCGCCTGGTCTGGGGAAAGAACACGCCGCGGATGGTGAAACCTATCTCGGCGTCCACCGTGTCCTCGGTCCAGCCGCGGTAGATCACGACCGCTCCTCCGGAGGGCTGCACGCCCTCGGCGACCAGAGCCTCCATCACTCGCCCGAACTCCCTCGCCATCACCGCGGGAGACTCCGCCATGGTGCACGTCACGCGAACGCTTGCCAGATGCTCCGCTTCGACCTCTTTGATCGTCACGTCGTAGTCCATCATCCCCCCTCCGACAGTGAATGGCCGTGCCCGGGGACGCAACAACGAGAGCGCTGTCGCGCTACGACTATTCTATAGGGAAGTAAGCCGCGGCGCTACCTATTGGACGCTCAGCGCGGCGCTCACAGTCTCCCCTCTCCAATCGGGGGTGTAGTAGGAGTAGACCGTGGAGGCGGCGCCCTTGCCGCTCACCGGATACAGCGCCACTGCCTGGAAGCTGAAGCTCACTGTATCGCCGGGGTCCATGTCTTCGATATAGACGATCACCTTGCGACCGGCGATCTCGTAGCGCTTGATGTTCGGCCGCGTGAGCAGGCTCTCCAGCGAGTCTTCGACGGCGGCGAAGCCGGTCGGCACCGAGATGTCCAACACCGTCATCCCCGCCTTGATGGGCTGGGGTGGATCGAAGGTGATCGACACGTCGATGTCGATGAGGTCGTTGACGGCCACCTGATCGGTGTCGTAGTCGATTCTGATGTCAAAGACGCTGGTCTCACCCTCGGCCTCCGGGAGGTTGTAGCGGAGCACGCCCTGAACAACGGCCTCGCCTTTGCCCTTGGCCGTCACCTTCACGACCTCGCCGGCCGGGACCTCGACGACCTGGGTCACGTCGAAATTCTCAGGCGTGATCTTGACGTCTTTCGTCACATCTCCCGCGGCAACCGTCACCGTCATGTTGGTGTCGGTCGCTCCCAGGGTCGCGTACTCGATGAGCGCCTGCAGAGCGACGACGGTGTCCTGCGTGGTGCCGAACCCGCCTTGGCTGTTCCGCTGCCCCACCAGCCACTTGGCCGACTGAGCTGCGCTGATCCGGTCGTTGCTCTCGATGAGCGCGAGGGTAGCGTAACCCGTAGCTTCGACGTCATGGCTGGGAAGCATCATTGCCGGGCCTGCGGTCCAGTGAAGACCTTCTTCGTCCTCGACGGCGAGCTCCATGAGGGCGTCCATGGCCTGACCCGCTTTGCCGCTCTTGGCCAGCTCGAGCGCGTAGGTCGTCAGAGCCAGACCATAGACGTCGGTGATGTCGTCAAGCCGCCCTTCGAGGTATGCGATGGCCTTGCCGGCGGCGGCGTCGTAGCCGGCCTCCATGAGGGCGATCGCCACGTAGGCGGTGAGAGTGTCCTTGCCCTGCACGCCGCCCATCATGTCGGTGTGGCACACGAACCCGACGGCCTCAAAGGAGCCGTCCGGCTGCTGGTGTCCGGTGATCCAGTCGGCGGCTTCGGAAAGCACCGCCTCATCGATGAAGGTGAGATCCTTCGCCTGGGAGAAGCTCTTGAGCACGAAGGCGGTCAACCAGAGGCTGCCCGACTCGTCAGACTCCCCGAACGCTGAGAAGCTACCGTCGTTGTGACGGTACGTCAGCTCGCGCTGATAGCCGGTGATCAGCAGCATCTCGGCCTTGGCCTGGATCTCAGGCTTGAGCTGCCGGGTGGCCTTCAGGTACTCGAGGATGAAGGCGTCGGGAGCGAAGAGGATCATGTTCTGCTCGCCGCACCCGAACGGCATCTGGAGGAGCTGGTCGAGGCCCTCGATGGTCTGCGCCAAGAGGCTGCCGGTCACGGCCACGTAGGCCCTCTCCGAGTCAGGCACCGGCTGCAGCCGGCTGAGCGTCATCAGGTTCAGGGTGCGTGTCTCGCCTGCGGGAACGACGACGTTCTCCACGGTCTCCCGGCTGACGCCCTCGGGCTCGACGATCATGCTCTTGATCACCGCATCCGCCGCGTCCGCGCTACGGGCACTGATCTCCACCAACTGGGTCCCGATGGTCTTGGGCCGGATACGGAATTCGGCGCTGCCGATGTCGCCGCCGGCCACCGTCACCGTGACCTTCGGATCGTCGAGGAGTTCGAACCACCCGGCCTCCTCGATCTCCACCGTTATCTTCTGCGGAGTGTCGAGGTAGTTGTAGAGAGCGATCTTGACGGGGAACTCCTCCCCCCGGATGGCCGAGTAGGGCAGATCGGCCGAGAGGAAGAAGGGCTGGAACACGGTGAGCGAGGCTTCAGCGATTCCCAGACCGTGCTCGGGGGAGACGGCCACGGCCCGCAGGTCCCAGTTGGTGATGGAGTCAGGAGCGTCGTACTCGAGAATGGCCTTGCCCGACCCGTCGGTGAGTGTCTCCGCCCAGATCCAGGTCTCGGGGAAGAACTGGCGAACCCGCTGTACTTCGGCGAGACCGCCGGAGTCATCAGAGCCTCCGGGACGCGTTGCCGCCGCGGCGGTCGTGGCCGGCGCCAAGTTCTGTTCTTTGGCCATGCCGTCGCCCATGCCGAGCCCTTGAAGCATCCCTGCGTCCTCGGCCCACCTCATGGGCGACTCGATCTCCTTGCCCTCCGGCACCTTCTTGTTGGAGAGCACGGTGAGGCCCGCGTCCCTGAAGGTGTCCACGGCACCGGGGATGACCATGGTCCCGCCCATCCATTCAGCCTCGTGCAACTCGACCTGCGGCTGCATGTAGAGGGCTTCCAGCTCAGCGAAGACCTGCTCCAGGTTGAGCCTGTTCTCGGCCAGGATGAACACCGAGTGGTCGACGGCCACCAGGCCTACCTTGGCCGGGCCCTCAGTCTGCACCTGCACCTCCACCTTGTCGCCCGGCTTGGCCTCCTCGACGTCGAACGAGGCACTCACCTCGTGTGGGTAGTCACCGGTCACGTCGAAGGGCAGCGTGTCGGCGGCGACCTCGCTGTTGGGCAAGATCTGGTAGACGAGCAGCTGGGCCGAGGGCGCCATAATCGGGGTCACCTTGAACGAGACCTCGTCGGAGGTGCTGCTGGTGAAGACCACGCGCCCGCGCGCCACGACCTCGTAGTAGAAGGTCTTGGCCTCAGCAGTGGAGGCGACTGTGAAGCTCGCCGTGTCGCCCACCTGGAGGTTCAGATCACCTTGCTGCTGCACGTGGATGAAGTTGCCCGATGGTGAATATGAGGAGGTGATCTCGTTGTAGGTGTAGGCGCCGCCGGCGGAGGCATCCACAGTCATGCGCACGGCCTTCTTCGGAGGCGTGAACTGCGCGAGACCGGTGCCCCGCTTGGTCTCCACGGTCCTGGTGATCTGCTTGCCGACCTGCTCGTAGTCCTCATCGTAGTAGTAGACGTTGATGGTGGCTGCCGCCTCGACGGGGTCGCCCGAGGGGGTCTCGGTCACCACCAACAGACTGAACGGGAGGGTGGGCTTGAAGGCGGAGCTTTCGGGGATGAGCTGCAGGGTCACCGGAGAGTCCGCGACCGTCACCAACTCGGTGGTGGTCTGCTCGTAGCCGGTGGAGTTCTCCACCACGGTGATGTCGAGCTTCACGTTGCCGTTGCCCCCGGCCTCAGCGACGCCGGCCACGTACTCGGCCGGCTCGATGGTGAAGTCGCCCTCGCCGTCGATGGGGGCGGTATAGGTGGCGTACTCCTCCCACTGGCCCACGTAGCGGGTCGCGGTGATCTTCAGTTCCCCTTCCACCGCCCGGCCGTAGCTGTATTTGGTGGTCACGTGGCCCTTGATCGGCTCATTCACGAGGAACCAGTCTTTTGTCAGCTCGGGAGTGACCTCGTACTTGGGAAGCACATACCTCTCGATACGCACGTCGAGCTCGGTAGATGCGTCTCCGGCGGACGCCGAGATCTTCCAGACGCCCAGGTTCGGCTCGGCGGAGAGAGGCAGTTGGGTGGTGGCCATGCCGTATTCGTCGGTGGTGAGAGTCTTCTTGAAGATCTTGATGCCCTTGGCGTCCTGGGTCTCCACGGTCGCCTCGGTCTGCACCGGCCGCAGCTCGCCGTTCAGCGCTACGAGGCGTAACTCTATTGTCTGCCCGGGCTTGTAGATAGGCTTGTCGGTCTCGAGGAAGAGGAGCGTCCCCGCTTCTACGCGGACTTTGGTGGAATCAGAGAAGCCCGCCGCCTTCACCAGCACGTCGTAGTCACCGGCCGCTACCACCGGGAGGTCGAACTCCACCGAGCCGGTGTCTTCTATCGGAGAGGCGCCCTGGGCGACGATCTTGCCCTTGTCGAAGATCGTCACGCTCGCCGTACCGCTCCCGGGCTTCTCGCCGTCGGTGAGCGTGAACGAGAATGAGGCGGTCTCACCCGATCGCAGCACGCTCGGCACCAACGCCACGTAGCCATCGGCCTTGGTGGGGACCGTCTGCATGGTGCTGATCGTACCTTCGGCCGCGACCGGATCGCCGGCCTCGTCGCACGCAAGGACGCTTGCGGCCAGCAGCACGATCAGAACGAACGGGACGAGCAACCTCAAGCGACTCATGACCCACCTCCCGGTGTTGACAGCCGCTCTGACGCCGCAAGCCGTCAATGATGTTCCCCGAGCAGGTGGCGAGCCTCGTTCCGCGCCTTCAGAGACAGGGTGTGAGCGGCGGCGAGTGGCTCGGGAAGCCGGCGCCGTCCGGTAGACCAGACCAGGGCCAGAGCGATCGCACTAGGCAGGTCGACCAGGTGCCCCGGCGAGACGTACACAGGCTTGACCCTCGACTTGAGTCTTATGGAGGCCCCTTCGGCCCCCCGCTCGGTGCGCAGCACGTAGTAGTCGCCGCGGACCGGCCCAGGGGCCTGGATGACGGGGTGATACGGCGTCTTAGGCACGCCGATGGTGGGAAGACCAAGCACCACCCCCACGTGGGAGGCCATGCCGAGACCGCGCTCGTGCACCACTCCGTGCGCGTCGAGAAAGACAAGGTCGGGCTCCACCTCCAGATACGACAGCACCTCGAGTGTGAGCCTACCCTCCCGAAAGGCCAGATAGCCGTGCTCAAAGTGACTGTCGGGTGTTCCCTGCGCCGTGGTGCTGGCCAGGACCTTGAACCGCCTGTCCATGACCAAAGCCGCCGCCCAGGCGCGAGAACCATCACGCGAATAGGAGACATCCACACCCGCCGCGTACCTGGGGCTCCCCGGCCCCTCCGCCGGGAGCGGCTGCAACGTCACCCGACCGGCCAACCGGCGTTGGATGGCGGCCGCTTCGTCGCGGCTCACTCGCCAATCGTGTCTTACTTCGACCACGTGAACCGCCCGCGCAGCGTTGCGGGAGACCGGCACTGCCTTAGTCGCGACCCCCCGCGCCGCTCCGCCTCTCTCTAGAACAGATGTATCAGTACTTGACCATCCGCGGGAGACCCTTGGCCTGGTCTACCCAGGAAGTAGCCTCCGCCAGGGTGGGGACCCTCCGCACCAGCTTCTTTTCCGCGTTCACCTCGACCATCTTGGCCTGGAGGTTCTCGGCCTTGCGCTGCGCCAGTTCGGCCACCGTGTCTACGCCGGCCGCCTCGAGCAGATCTGAGAACTGCTCCCCCACTCCCTTGATGCGGAAGAGGTCGGACATGTTGACCCAACGCAAGATCAGCTTGTCGCTGATGCCCGTCTTGGCGGCCACACCCGCACGCCCCTTGGGCGTGGCCCCAGCCTCGAGCAACGCCTCCGTGGTGGTCAGGCCTGCAGCGCTCAACTTCTCCGCGTAGGCCGGGCCGATGCCTTCGATCTCCTTGACTTTGGCCATGGACACTCCTTGCTGAGTTTGAGTGGCAGCTCAACCCAAGGTATTCCCACTCAGTCGATGTTGGAAGCATGCTTTCGTCTTGACGGAGCCTGCAGGCTCAAATCGTGACGCGCAGCACCTCTTCGACGGTGGTGATCCCCTCCAGCACTTTGAGACGTCCGTCCTCACGCAACAACTTGAGGCCGTTCGCCACTGCGTGCTCCCTGATCTGCTCGGTGGTGGCGTGGTCGAGCACCATGCGCCGGATCTCGCTCGTGACCGGCATCACCTCGAACAACCCGATCCGCCCGCTGTAGCCGGTTCCGTAACATCTCTTGCATCCCACTGGTTTTGCAATCTTTGCTGTACCAGGGCCCAGGAAGGTTCGCTCCTCTTCGGTCATCTTGGACTTGGTGAGGGTGACCGGCTCCTTGCAGCGCGAACAGAGGCGACGGGCCAACCTCTGCGCCACGATGAGTTCCAGCCCCGACGAGATGAGGTAAGCAGGAATGCCCATCTCCAGGAGCCGGGTGATGGCGGTCGGCGCATCGTTGGTGTGAAGCGTGGAGAGCACCATGTGCCCCGTCAGGGAGGCCTCGGTGGCGATCAACGCCGTCTCGTAGTCGCGGATCTCTCCGACCATGATGATGTCTGGGTCGCTGCGGACGAGCGAACGCAGAGCCGAGGCGAAGGTGAGACCGATGTTGGCCCTGATCTGCGACTGCAGGATGCCGGGCATGCGGCGCTCCACCGGGTCCTCCACCGTATAGATCTTGACGCTCGGGGTGTTGAGCTCCTCGAGCGCAGCGTAGAGCGTGGTGGACTTGCCCGATCCCGTCGGCCCGGTGACCAGCACCTCGCCCCACGGGCGCTTGATCGTCTTGCGGAAAAGCTCCAGCTCGGGTCCGCCCATCCCCAGGTCTTCGAGAGTGATGGCGGAGGACCGGTCGTCGAGCAGGCGGACGGTGACGTTCTCGCCGAACACAGTCGGCAGGCTGGCGATGCGGAGGTCGATGGCTCCCTCGTCAGAACGGAAGGTGGCGCGGCCGTCCTGGGGCAGGCGCTTGTCGGCGATGTCCATGTCGCCCAGGATCTTGATGCGGGAGATGACGCCATGCTTGATGTCGTTGTCGATCTCAGTCAGGGGATGAAGGACGCCGTCGACCCGCAGCCGGACGGACATGTTTTCGCCCTGCGGCTCAAAGTGGATGTCGGAGGCCTTGCGACGCATCGCCGTGACGATGATCTCGTCTACCAGCGAGACCACCGTGTCGTACTCGGCCGCTTCGCGGTCGGCCGCTCTCGTCGTCTCCACAGGCGCACGATCGGCTTCGAGGCGCCCTCCTTCGGTGAAGACGAGATCCCAGGCCTCTGCGATGGAGGTAAGGTTGGTCGGTATCGGTCTGACCTCGAGGCCAGTGATGAGACGTACGTCGTCGATGGTGACCACGTCGGCCGGGTCGACCATGGCGAGAACGAGCGCCTTGTGACCGTCGAAGTCGAGGGGTAGCACCTGTCGTGTGCGGCAGAACTTTTCGCTGAGCAGCTTCGCTACCCCGGGGCGCGGCAGCAGCTCCCCGATGCCCGAGAAGCCATACGTGCCCTGCAGGGCAAGAGCCTCGTTCAGCTGAGCGGAGGTGATGAAGCCCAGGTGAGCCAGCGCCTCGCCCAGCCTAGCCCCGGTCTCGCTCTGGTACCGGACGCTGTCGGCCAGCTGTTCCTCGGTGATGACACCCCTCCCCACGAGGATGTCGCCGAGACGGTGGCCCCGTGAGTATTGTCCGGCGGACAGCATGCCCATCCTCCTCCGACGTCGACCAAGAACCCTACGACCAAGTCGCTCTGCACTGTACACCTACATTACAATAGCGGCTAACCAGAAAGGACACCTCATGAAGCGTCCGGCCGAAGGCCAGATACACGAGCTGATCAGCGCTGTCGCGATAGTCGACTACCCTGCGTACCTCGTCCGGGGCCGCGACAAGACCCTCATGATCGACTCGGGCATCAATCACCTGGGGCCGCTCTACCTGAAGTCGGTCAAAGCCGCCTGCGGCCACACCGGGCGGCCCGACTACCTCTTTCTCACCCACTCGCACTACGACCACGTGGGGTCAGCAGACTACCTCAAGCGCCACCTGCCCGGCCTGCAACTCGGTGCGCACGAGCGAGTAGCGGTTCTGGCGCGAAAGCAATCGGCGCTCGACCTCATGAACCGCCTCAGCGCGAGCCATGACGAGCTACTCGCCTACAACCCGGCCGGCGAAGACGTCACGCTGCACCCCTTCGACATCGACATGCAGTTGAACCACGGCGACACGATCGACCTGGGCGGACTCACGTGCGCGGTCTACGAGACGCCGGGGCACACCCGAGACTCGCTATCCTTCTACCTGCCAGAAATCAAGGCCCTCTTCCCGGGCGACGCCTGCGGCGTACTGCGGATCGGCGACGGCGACCCCCTGCAGGTGGAGTTCGTCGCTTCGTACGCAGACTACGTCGAGTCGCTCAAGTTCATGGCCACCCTCGACCCAGAGATCATCTGCCTCGCGCACAACTGGGTTCTGACCGGCAGGGACGCGAGGGACTTTCTTCAGCACTCCCTGGCCGAGACCTACAACTACCGCGCGATGATCGAGGAGTATCTGGACGCGGCGGACGGCGATGTAGAGCACACGATCGAGGCTATGGCACAAGCCGGATATGCCGGCAACGGGCTGGCGCTCGACCCGACTCCCGCGCAGATGACCAACCTCAGCGCCCAGATCAGGCACATAGCGGAGGTACGGAGGCGCGGCGGTATCTGATCAGAGGCGCCGGCGCGTTCTCCGCAAGACGAAAGTGCCAATGCCCAGAAGGATCACCGCTCCCACTATGGCTCCCAGGATGCCGCCCAGATCGAAGATGTCGTCATCGCCTATGCCGAACCCCTTCGTGAAGAGCAGCCAGCCGAGATAGGCGCCCGCAAGGCCCAGCACCAGGGTGATGAGCCACGAAACGGGACCGCCCTTACCTTGAAAAACGTCTCGCGGCACCAGCAGCCGCGCGACCGCCCCTGCTACCAGGCCCAAAATGATCGCCCCAACCATGCCGCCTCCTTGCCGAGATCGACCTACCGGACGCCCTCTGTCAGGCCACCGTCCGCAAGTGTAGCAGCCGCGAACGCAGCAACACCCCAAGCCATCTGGCGCCGCGGGCGGCGTTGGTTGTAGTGTGAACACCACATGAGTATCCGCGAGACTCAGCAAACAACCTCGTCGGGAAGGGGAACGGTCGGTGACCGAAAAGAAGTGGGAGTACAAGGTCATACTGTGGAGTTCCTGGGACAGGGCGATGCTGGAGCAGACCCTGAACGATCTGGGCAGCCAGGGCTGGGAAGTCACCGCGACCATGGAGGAGACTCTGGTGCTCAAGCGGCCCTACTGTGACCAGGCGGCTGACTAGCTGTAATGCCCTCACACCTTGTTGACAAGGAACGTCCAGGGTGAGGCGCCGTTCAGTGCGGTATGGGGTCGCTCCTCATTGTA
>JAFGIH010000326.1 GCA_016929985.1 Thermoleophilia bacterium
GCGATAGACCCCGCCTCCCACGACGCTTGGGTCGGCACGCGCCGGCTCAGCCTGACCGGCCGCGAGTTCGAGTTGCTCCATCATCTGGCGGAGCATGCGGGATGGGTGTTCTCCCGAGAGCAACTGATCCAGCAGGTGTGGGGCTACGAGTATGTGGGTGACACACGTCTCGTCTCCGTGCACATGAGCAATATCCGCAAGAAGCTTGGCACGACCCCCACCCAGCCCGAGTTCATCGAGAACGTCCGCGGCGTCGGCTACAGGCTGGTCAAGCCCGGCCGGGCGCCCGGACTCGCTCCTCTCAGTGGAGAGGCGCGGAAGGCCGGTGCCACGTCGCAGGGAGCGGGGCTGATCGGACGGGAGGCCGAACTCCGGAACCTTGTCGAGGCGTTCGAGGCCGCCGCCGACAGTCATGGCTCTTTCGTCCTTCTGACAGGAGACGCTGGAATAGGAAAGACCAGTCTCGCGGGTGCTCTTGCGGATACGGCAGCGGAGCGGGGCGCCCTGGTCTGCTCTGCTCACTGCCATGAGGTGGCCGCATCGACTTCCTACCGGCCCTGGGCTCAGATACTCCGGGGGCTCCTCGGGGCGCTGTCCGCCGACGATCTACGCCGGTTTCTCGGCCCGGGGGCGTCCAGATTGGCGGCGTTGGTCCCCGAGGTGGGAAGGTGCGTCGACGGAGACTCCGGTGACGATGCCGGCCCTCCGCTGTTCGACGCCATCTCCGGTCTGCTGGGGCGGATCGCCGCGGAACGGGTCGTGGTGCTGGTGTTCGAGGATCTCGAGTGGTGCGACCCCGACAGTCTCCCGGTCTTCCAGATCCTCCTCGATGAGGTGGGCAGACTACGATTGTTCGTCGTGATCACCATGGAGGATACCGAGAAAGTGCGGCATCGGTTGCTCCGTGACACCCTAGCGGTCTTTGCCCAGGGCGGCGCCAGGCGGATGCATCTCCAGGGACTGACGAGCCAGGAGACAGAGGAGCTTGTAGCAAACGTAGCCGGGGAGAAGCTCCCTCGTTCCGTCAGCGAAGCCATCTACAACCAGTCCGAGGGGAATCCCCTTTTTGCCGGTGAGCTGGCCAGACTCCTTGTGACCGACGAGGAACTGGCCCACGGACTACGCACGATCCCTGGGAATCTGCCTCTTTCACCTCAGATCCGGGACATCGTGGAGAGGAGAGTGGCGCGCGTAAGCCCCGAGTGCAGGACTCTGCTCGAGGCGGCCGCCGTGGCCGGCCGGACCTTCTCCGTGCGTCTGCTGCAGACCGTCACCGGGTCGGACATGGATTCGCTCTTGGCATCGCTGGACGAAGCCCTGCAAGGCCGGCTCATCGAGGGTGACGGAGATCCGGGTCGCTTCCGCTTCGCTCATCCGCTTATCAGACAGGTGCTTGCGGACGACCTCGGAGGGGTCCGCAGACTGGCTCTTCACTCCAAGATGGCCAACGCACTGGAAGACTCCGGCGAATCTGAGGAGCGCATCCCCGAGATCGCCTATCACTACGCGCAGTCCGCCGCTCTTGGTGATGCAGCGAAGGCTCTCGACTACGCGCGCAGGGCGGGGGAGTCCGCCATGGCACAATGGGGCTTCGAAGACGCGGCGGGGCAATTCGGCCGGGCGGTAGACCTCCTGCCGTTGGTCGATCTCGACGGCGAGTCACGGCGGGAGACCGCGATAGGTTTGCGCGAGAGCGCGGGCGATGCGCTCCTTCTGGGCGCCCATCCGCTCGAGGCCGTCGCCTCCTACCAGCAGGCTCTTCTCCTGCTGCCGGCGGGCTCGGAGCGGGTCAAGGCCCGGATGCATCGAAAGACAGGCAATGCCTGGCAGGCCGACCAGCGACCCGACGCGGCGCTGGAGTGTTTCGATGTCGCCGAGCATGCTCTGTCCACTCCACCTGAGAAGCGAGACTCGGGCACATGGCAGGAGTGGATCGAGATCCAACTGGGTAGGATGGACGCCTTCTACTTCAAGGCCGATCTCCCTCGCCTGGCTGCCGCCGTCGAAGTCACGGAGGGCGCCGTCTTGCGATCCGGGACCAAGGAGCAACAGACCAGGCTGGCGGCGCTCCGCCTCTCGCTCTCCTTCCGGCTGGAACGGTATGTGATCTCGCCCGACACGGTTGAGGAGGCCCGCGAGCAGTGGCTGCAGAGCCAGGAGGGCGGGAGTCGGCGTCAGAGGTGCAACGCAGAATTCGTCCTGGCCTTCGCTCTGCTCTGGAACGGCCGGGTGGCTGAAGCCGGGTCGCACCTCTTGTCGTGCGAGGAGGCGGCGCAGAGCCTGCACGACCGCCGCCTGCAGGTGCTTGCTTCTACATACCTGGCGGTCGCCGCGCGGGTGAAAGGCGACGTGAAGGAGACCGAGGACTGGGCCTTGATCAGCATCGAACGCGCAGCCGCCACTCATCTGCCTGGCTACGTCGCCACGGCCAAAGCCGACCTGGCCTGGGTCGCACTGCGGCGGGGCGATAGCGTGCAGGCGGAGCGCCTCGCACGCGAGGCGCTCGCCCTTTGGGAAACCCCCTTCGCCTACCCGTTCGAGTGGCTCGCTCGTTGGCCGCTCGTGGCCGTCTTGCTGGAGCGCGACGATCTACCGGCGGCCATGGAGCAGGCGGAGGCCCTGCTGCTCGATCATCAGCAGCCTCCACCCCCGCCGTTGGCCTCGTCGTTGGCTCTCGCAGCAGAAGCGTGGCAGATAGGCGATGCGGGAGAGGCGAAGAGCCGGCTGGTCGGCGCGCTCGCCGCAGGCCGAGACGGTTGGGACGTGGCGGGGGCTGCCGCCGCGTCAGATGTTTCGGGAATCGTAGGCCCAGTGTAGAAGGGCTTGGCGCTGCTTCTGGCGGCAGCTCAGGTCGCTCGGGTGGCAGTTCCTGCGGATCTGGGCTACGTGCCTACGCATGGCCTTCCACCGGCCTATCTGCCGCGCATCTTCGTCAGGCATCCGTCTACCCAGGTAGTAACGGCAGTACCACTGGAACCAGCCCCGCGGGTCGTCGGGATGTATCCATCCTCGCTTGACCCACTCAGAGAGGGGCAGGGATGCGTCCACTCCGAAATAGTTGAGGGCCGGGTCCTTCTTCTCCGGCGAGAGCTTCGCCTTCACGAACCACTCGGCAGGGAACTCGTCACGGCAATCGGTCATGTACTTGCCGCCGAACACCCCCAGCGCGAGCATCTCTCGCGGTGTCAACTCCGGCGTGAACTCCTCGTCGAAGCCGCGGCCCGTGGGAGCCGTCAATACGTAACGGTAGTCCCGCTGCATCTTGTCGTTCACCACGACCTCGCGCATCTCCGTGCCGGTCACGCTCATCAGGCTCAGCCCTGCCCGTCACCCGGCGTTGTGTCGGGCGCGGTGCGGCGCTGCACGGCCACCGCTATCGTTCCAAGCCCGACGTGCGTGGTGATGACCGCGCCGGCTTCCAGCACCGGGATATCCAGGTCGCCAAAAGAAGTGCGGAGACGATCGCGGAGGTACAGCGCGTCGTCGTGGCCGTCGGCGTGGGCGATGGCGATCCGCACGGCGCCGTCAGGCGCGTAGCGCACGACCCGCTCGGCGACGGCACGTATCGCCCTCGCAAAGCCGATGCGCGCGCCATCGGTATGGGCGCCCCCCTCGTCGTCGAAGATGATGAGGGGCTTGAGATCGGTCATCTTGGCGAGGCGCGCGGCGTGCGCGCTCACCCGGCCACCCTTGACGGCGACCTCCAGAGACTGAAGGGTGCCGTACACGCGGGTGTCACGCGCGACGGCTCTGGCCGCCGCCGCCACTCCTGCCAGGTCCTCGCCGGCCGCGATCGCCTCTCCCGCGGCCTGCACCACCAAGCCGACGCCCATGGAGACCTTCTGCGAATCGATAACCAGCACCCGAGCGGGATCGACCGTCTCGGCGGCAAGCGTGGCCGACTGCACCGCGCCGGAGAGGCGCGCCGATATGTGGATGGAGACCACCGCGTCATGGTGCTCCAGCAGGTTCGAATAGACGTTGGCGAACTCACCCACGCTCGGTTGTGAAGACTGTGCCTCCTGACCGGCCTCCCGGAAGAGCTTGTAGAAGCCTCTGGGGTCCAAGTCCACCCGGTCCAGGTAGCTGACTCCCCCCACCTGGACGTGGAGCGGCACCATGGCAGTGACGTATTTCTGCCGGGCATCCTCGGACAGGTCGCACGTCGAATCGATCACGAGGGCGATATCAGGCATGGGCGTCACGCTCCCTGGTCGAGCCCGGCGATGAGGCCGAGTATCTCATCGTTGGGCGGGATGTCTGACATGTCATGGCCGTAGTGGACGAACCGGGCTACGCCTGACTTGTCCACCAGCACCTGCGCCGGCATGCGTCCCAGCTTGAACAGCTTGATCTCCTGTCCGTAGAGCTTGAGTACACCGTGTTCGGGGTCGGGTAGACCGACGAAGGGTAGCTCGTTCTCTTGCCAGTACTTGGTGAACGCCGCGGCGTCTTCCGGACCGACCACCACGACGATCGTCTCTGACTCTTGGAACAGGGGATAGTCGAGGCGCAACTGCGCCATGTGCGCGCGGCAGAACGGTCACATGAAGCCCCGATTGAATACCAGAAGCACGTTGGCCGAGCCTCTGTGGTCGCTCAGCCGGAATGTCGCGCCGGTGAAGTCGGCCAGTTCGAATTCGGGAGCCTGTGCCTCGATGTCGACCTTCGGCACGTTCGCCCTCCTTGTTCATAAGAGACGCCGAAATAGGTATTACCTATACCTGGCTTCCCACAAACCCCAGCGCTACACTTCATGAAGGGGGGAACGGGAAGATAGCCCCGTGGACCGATTCCGCGGAGCATGTCCAGAGGAGGGTGTGGATGCTCGATGTCAGCAGAAACGACCAGACTCAACACGGAGACACGACCTCTCCAGCCAGAAGACCCGTGAGCCGCCGCGAGTTCCTCAAGCTGGCCGGCCTTCTCGGCGCCTCGGCTGTGGCGGCCGGTGGGTTGGGCGGGTTGCTCGCGGCATGCGGCGATGACGAGGAGGCTACCGCGACCACGGCCGCGCCGGTCACCACCGCCGGACCAACGACCACGGCGGGCGCCG
Organism: Thermoleophilia bacterium; assembly: GCA_016929985.1. The sequence goes on from JAFGIH010000326.1 coordinate 5,057, forward strand.
ATATGGGCCGGGAGGTGAAGATCGGTTTCGTCACCCCTATCACCGGTGGTATCGCCGCCATGGGTATGGCCGACCAGTTCTGCGTCGACCAGTGGGTGAAGGCGATCGGTGACGGCCTTGTTTGTGGCGACGGCAAGAAGCACCCTATCAAGTTCGAGGTGCTTGACAGCCAGTCTGACTCCATGCGGGCCTCCCAGGTAGCGGGCGACCTCATCCAGAACGTCAAGGTCGACATCATCATGGCCGCGGCGACGCCGGACACGGTGAACCCGGTGGCCGACACGGCTGAGTCTATGGGCACTCCGTGCATCACGTGCGACACGCCTACTGAGTCGTACTACTTTGGGCGTGGCGCTACCCCCGAGAAGCCCTTCAAGTGGACCTACCATGCTTTCTGGGGCATGCAGCAGATCCAGAATGTCAGCCTCAGTCTGTGGGATCAGATCGCGACCAACAAGGTCGTCGGCGCGCTGTGGCCGAACAACGTCGACGGCAACGCCTACAGGGATTCCTATCCACCCTTCATGGACAAGAACGGCTACACACTCGTCGATGGAGGCATGTACCAGGAGCCGAACGAAGACTGGACGGCCATGATCAGCGAGTTCAAGAAGGCGGGTGCCGAGATCTTCAC
>JAFGIH010000035.1 GCA_016929985.1 Thermoleophilia bacterium
AGCCAGCCCCGGGTGAGGATGACGCCTTTGGGCGGCATGCCGGGCGCCTGCTCGGCGTCGGGGAGTTGGTCGACCAGGCGCACGAAGAGATCGGTGTTGAGCTGGTCGGTCGAGGCGTAGAGCACCATGACGCTGTTGCCCGCGATCTGCAGGTCTTGTTCGAGAGGGGCGCTCGTGAAGGTGGGGATACGTTTCTGGCCGTAGACGATGCCGTCGTCGACGGCCGCGGTGCCGCCGCCGGAGAAGTGGGTCCAGTCCTGATCCGGGTAGGAGTAGGTGAAGGAGCTCTGGGCCTCGGCGGGCGGCTCCCAGCGCAGGCTGCCGTCGTTGAGCGACTCCACGGCGCCGCTCTTGGCGCCGTTCAGGTACAGCTTGCGATACTCGGTGTTCGGCAGCGGCCAGTCGTCCATGAGGCGGTATTCGTCAGCGCCGCGCACAAAGGCGCGCACGGGGGGCTCGTCCATGAAGCCGGTGTCGTTGCCCTTCAGCCAGTGGTCGTACCAGCGCAGCATCAGCAGCTTCATCTCGGGCGAGTTGTAGATGGCCATCTCGTCGCCGTCCATGATGCCGTGTACCAGCATCATCTTCTTGGGCGTCTCGATCTCCTCGAATCCGCGCACCACGCCTCGCAGGTGCAGCCCCACCTTGTGCAGGGCCCCGCACACGAAGACGGGGCACTTGATCTTCTTGAAGTCAGGGCTGCGGAGCTTCCAGAAGTCATCGCAGGTGGGGTGCTGCAACTCCTCCCACACCAGGTCCCACTTGCCCATCTCGGGGTTCGGCGGCGGGGTGCCGAAACGGTCGGGGATGCCCAGGTGGTAGTGGCCACGGATCTCCCACATGTGCCAGCCGGTGGGGAAGCCCACCGCCATCATGCCCCCGTGAAAGCAGAGGTCGCGGTACATGTCGGCGCCAGCGTCCCAGGGCAGGATGCACTTGAGACTCGGTGGCTGCTGCACGGCGCAGAACCACTGGCTGAAGGCCAGCAGAGACTCGCCCAGCATGCCCACGTTGCCGTTGCACCAGGGCTGGGCGGCGATCCACTCGGTCATATCGTAGAGGTCGTTCTGCATCTCCTGGCCGAAGAGGTCCCATTGGCCCGTGGGGGAGTGGCCGGTGCCCCGCGAATCGGTGTGCACGAACACGTAGCCGCGCGACACGAAGAACTCGATGTCGTTGGTCTCGCGCATGTGGAAGATGGGGAGCAGGGGCAGGTGGTCGAGGTCTTTCTGGTAGGAGTCGGCCGCGTGGATGGCGGGGTACTGGCCGGGGACGTCGGGCTTCCAGATGTTGGCCGCGATGAGAGTGCCGTCGCGCATGGTCATCATCACGTCGCGCTCCACCGTCACCTTGTACTGCGGCTGGCTGAGCCTGTCTGCCGGGAAGTCCTCGGGCAGCATGGTGCGCATGATCTCGGGCTTGAGGGTCTTCGAATACACGGCTGCCTCCTCTTCTCCGCGCTCCTCCACAAGTGAGCGTTCGCTCAGTTCACCTTACCCGCTTGGCCCGAATCCAGTCAAGCGGACTGTGTGAAGGCATGGGAGGGCCCGGGTGCGGGCAGTGCGACGGGATGACCCGCATGGCTTGACTAACCCGAACGAGGCTTCTATGCTGAACAACCGAGTGGGCGCTCAATAGTCCTCGGAGGGGAAGCCTTATCCGGCTTTCGAGGAGACGTACAAGGAGTGGAGAACTTGGACAGACTCGACAACAAGGATAGCGAAGAGAGGACTCCGGCCGGCCGTACGGTCAGCCGTAGGGAGTTCCTCAAGATCGCGGGGGCTACGGGCGCCGCGATCGGACTTGCCGGCGGGTTGGGCGGTCTACTGGCCGCCTGCGGCGATGACGAGCCGGCTGCCACCACTGCGGCACCGGACACCACGGCCGGTCCCACCACCACGGCCGGTCCCACCACCACGGCCGGTGTCACCACCACCGCGGGTGCGACCACCACGGTTTCCGCGGGCGCGGAGCAGGGCAAGCCCCTCAAGGTCGGTGTGGTCATGCCCATGACGGGCCCGCTGGCCGAATTCGGCGCCCCGACAGCCTACCTGACCGAGAAGGTGAAAGAGGTCACGGGCGGCAAGATCGTCACCAAGGATGGCAAAGAGCGCGAACTGGAATGGATCTCATACGACACCCAGTCCGACTCCAACCGGGCCGCGCAGGTGACCGGCGACCTGATCCAGAATGACAAAGTCAACCTGATCATGGCCGAGGGCGGACCGGACTCGGTGCTGGGCCCTGCCGACCAGTGCGAAGCTCTCGGCTGCCCAGGTATTTTCACCAACCTTCCCTGGACGGCCTTCACGTTCGGCCGGGGCAACGACGGCAAGACCCCGTTCAAGTGGACCTACGCCGTCACCATCGGCACCCAGGAGAACGGCCGCGCTGCCGTCAGCGCTTTCGAGCGGTATGCCCCGGGCACCAACAAGAAGGTGGCCCTGCTGTACCCCAACAACGCGAACGGCATCGAGTATGCCGATATGAACAACGGTATCCCGCCGCTACTTGACGAGCTGGGCTACACGTATGTCATGCCGGATCTGTATCCCCCGAGCTCGGAAGACTACACCGCCCAGATCTCCACCTTCAAGAAAGAAGGCTGCGAGATGCTCATGGGTTCCGGTGTGACCCCTGAGTTCGCCAACTTCTTCAGCCAGGCCGTGCAGCAGAACTTCCGGCCTCCGCTCATGTCCAACGGGATCGCGCTCCTGTTCCCGAGCGCCCCGGCGTCCATCGGGCCGACGGCCGAGAACCTCATCATGGAGATCGCCTTCGACCC
>JAFGIH010000327.1 GCA_016929985.1 Thermoleophilia bacterium
GCCACGATGCCCCTCCAAGACGGCGTCGATGAATTCCCGCGTTCGTATCCACGATCCCTTCCAAAGGCCTATCGCCTGCCGGCCCTCCTCTGTCACCCGGTAGTACCGCCGGGGTGGGCCGGAGACCGATGGTTCAACTTCACTCGTGAGCAGTCTGCCCGCCTCGAGGGACCGCAGCACCGGGTAGAGGGTCCCTTGCTTGACCGGGACCTCGCCGAAACCCTCGAGCTCCTTGGCTATCTGGTAGCCGTAGAGAGGTTTGTCGGCGTGAGCGAGGAGCGCGAGCAGGGCGAGCGAGACGATGCCCGAACTCAACTCCTTCTGGAATTTGCGCAGGCTGGTCTGTACGGCGTCTTGCGCGTCGGTTACGCCCGATGCGCCCGGCTCGTCCTCGCCAAGGCCAGTCGTTGTTGGTTTGTCGGCCATTCGGTCGCGCCTCCAGTCTCCTGGGTGGACGCCCGCGGGGTGGCGGGCTCCTATCTTTCGGCGAGGTCTTGCGGCAGCCGCACGACCCCACATCGCTTGTTGCTAACCACATAGTACTACTAAGTTCATAATAGTCAAGAGGCACGTACGAACAATCTTGTCTCCTCCACAGTTGCGCGGCTACCATTCACAGGCATACAGCGGAGGTCTCTTCATGGGCGAACACAGCATCTCGGAACAAGGCTCCGGACTCGATCCGTCCCGTGCCGGCGGCCGAATCCCGGACCCGTATCCTCTCAAGGGTCACTGGGAACACAACTTGTATGAGCATCTGAAAGGTCTCCCCGATCAGAGCCATTACCGGTTCATAACGGAGACCGCGGGCGTGGATACCGCCGGGTACTGGACGGATTGGTGCCGTGCGATCTTCTACGCGGGTACCGGTCTCCTTGCGTGGAACGGAGTACCCGAGCTGAAAGCCGCCTTCCTCACTGCCTGTGCGCTGGAGGAGGGCGCGGATGTCTTTCTCATAGGCAAGCATGCTGAGGACAGTGGTTTGGAGCCCGCCATCCACTCGATCTTGCACAACTGGGGACACATGACCGTCAAGGAGATCGGCCCTCGAGCAAATGTCGCGATCATGGGGCTGGGGCCGGCACCGGCCCCAGAACCCGGGGACGGCAGCCCTGCTCCTTGCCCCGGCGCGCCATCGGCCGCGGTCGCGACCTGGGACTTCGACTACCTCGACTCGGTTCCCGATGGCAGCCTGGATCGCGTCATCCTATTCCAGGCCGCCTCCCACGTGGCCGACTGGGAGCGTTTTGCCCGTGAGGCCGGTCGCGTGCTGGGCAAAGGCGGCCGTCTGATCATCGCGGAGGCGCCGCTTGGAGGCAAGGAGTTCCGCGAGGCCCTGCATCTCGACTCCCTCTACGAGTCTTTCATCCTGCGCGTCTTGTCGGGGCTGGGAGTGACCGAGGAGCAGCTGCCCAGCGTGGGACCCGACGAGTTGGCAGAAGTGTTCAGGCCGCATCTCACCTGGAGCCGGTCGTTCTCTCACCAGGGCATCTATTTGTTTTACGGGCAGAAGGGCGGAGTGGATCGCTACGGTTATGACATCGGCGTCGACGAGGCCGCCCGCTGCGAATGCTTCATGGCTTTCCCACCGGTGAACACTTGGGTGCGGGAGTTCTTGGACGTGAGGCCGGTTCGGGACACCTGGAGCCTCCTGACGAGAGACGAGAGGGATCTCTGGGGCGCGACGATCGGTGACATGGAGACTCCCCACCTGGGCAGGTGTGCCATCTGGGGCGGTGGATCGCTGTGTTGGAACTGGTGCAATCAGCGGGCCGTCACCGACGTCATGTGGAGCAATCTGGCCGTCAAGCCCGGCGACAAGGTGATGATGATCGCCGAGTTCCCTGAGGATCTGGGCACTCTGCCGGAGCTCCAGCAACGCGTCGGTCCACAGGGTGAGATCGTCAAGATAGCGCTCACCACTTCTCCGACGGCCCATGACTTCGCAGACGAGTATCCCGACGGTCATTTTGATGTCATCTGGATGCCTCAGGGTGTGCGCCACTGCGACGACTGGCTACGCGATGCACCCCGGCTGCTGCGTATCCTCAGGCCCGGTGGCCAGGTCATGGCCATCGAGTGTGGCATCAATCGCCCGGAGATGGCGGCTGCTCGCGCAAAGAGCGCTCTTGCACGCGTCGTCGGCGACCGCGTCTTCAAGATCGCTCTGCCGGAATGGCCGACGGGGCTGGTAGGTCCGGAGGGTCCACCGTCGCCCGGTACCGGTCATCGACACGAGGCGCGGTTCGACCGCGACGTGTCGGCGTACCAGTTGCGGGAGGCGTTCGGTGACGGTTTGACCGATGTGTGTGCGCTCGAGCACAAGGGCTGGATCCTCTTCTGGGGATACAAGAGATGACGGCTCTTGCCGGCTTACTTAGAGTCTTATTTGCGCAATGATGCAATAATGGGATGAAGCGTTGTGGCCGGCTCCCTTCTTCGGCCCATTTACGGAGGTGTCGGATGATCCGCATGGATCTGGTGTGCAACAAGTGCAAGCGGTCCTTCACATTGGAGGCCGAGACCCTTCTGCGCGACCAAGAGAAGCAGTGCCCGGAATGCGGCTCTGACTCGGTGCGCCAGACGTTCAAGAGCTACTTCAGGAACGGGCCCTTGTTGGACCCGAAGTGGGGCTGCTCCACGGAGCGTCGTCCCTTCGGCTGAGGC
>JAFGIH010000328.1 GCA_016929985.1 Thermoleophilia bacterium
GAGGTCGGGGACCTTATGTGCCGAAACGCGCACTGTGCCCGAACGGCCTTCCATGGCTTCCACGCCGTTCTTGATGAGGTTCACAAGCACCTGGGTCATCTGGTCTTGGTCCAGATCGGCCCGCAGGCCCGGGGTCACGTCGACGACTATGGCGACCTCATGTTCGGGACCCGGCGGGAGGTTGCAGGCTGCTCCATCGGCCGCCGACACCACCAACTGCTCCACCGAGACGTTTTCTATGCGCACCCGGCTCTGACGGGCGAAGTCGAGCAGATTGCCGATGATCTTCTTGCAGCGCTCGGACTCTTCTTTCACGAGGTTGAGATCGTGATCGAGGTCTTCACGGTCGCTGAGCTTGCGCTGGAGTATGTGCGCGTAAAGCAGGATGGAGCTCAAGGGATTGTTGAGTTCGTGGGCCACACCGGCGGCCATCTGGCCCATGGAGGCCAGTTTCTCGCTGTTCATGAGGTGGCGATGTACGTCGCGCAGGTTGTTCCACGGTACGTGGAGTTCGTTGCACACTCGCTCTGACTGGTCGATGATGAAGGGCAGGCACATGGCCTCCTCTGCCATGCCTTCCCAGACGGCGATGGCCTTCGCCCGGCAGGTGGGATACCCACAGGCGCCGCAATTGAGCTCGTCCTCCGGGAAGAACTTGTTGGTCCGACCGAGGATCTCGCGGATCTCTTCTTCAGTCGGGCCCTCTGTGCGCTGGCTGTCAGGCTCGAACCGGCGTGAGAGATCCAGGGCTTTCCGAGGTTCGTAAGCGGCAAGCGATCCTTCTGCCTGCCGGTTGAGGCTGTGAGCGGCGAATTCCGCTACCCTGCGGCGCCGAAGGGTCCCGGGTTCGGCGCTGTCCACGCCGGGCCCTGCATAGCAGCCCTTGCACATGAGAGCCTCGACCAGCAGTGTGGCGTCTCCCACGTCCTCCGGCAGCTCTGCGAGGGTCTCGATCGTCTCGTCTTTCCCGCTGACCACGATGAGCCGGGGATCGAGGATGCCCTCACCGATGCCGGCACTCTCGAGCATGCCGCCGGGAATGGGGTAGATGCGGCCCAAACCGGCGTAAGGAGGGTCGAAGTCGTCGACGGGAGCCATCGCCGGATCGATGCCCTGAGCGGCGAGCACCTTCTCAAGCTCGGCGAGCGTCAGTACCTCATCTATGACTCCCACGACCTCAGGGTCCAGCATCTCCGATTTCTTGGCGACGCAGGGTCCGACGAAGATGCAGCGGACATCCTGGCCATATATCTCCTTGACGGCGAGCCCGGTAGCCACCATGGGCGAAACGACGGGGATGATGCGACTGGTCAACCGAGGATGATACTTGCGGACATACTGCACCACGGCCGGGCATGCGCTCCCTATGTGCAGCCCCTTGGGATGCTTGGCAAGGTAGTCGTGGCAGGCCTGGTTGACCAGGTCGGCTCCGTAAGCGACTTCGATCACATATGTGAAGCCGAGTTTGCGGAGAGCGCCTATCACCTGGCCGGCGGGGAGAGGGAACCCGGCCGGGAACGAAGGGGCCACGAGAGCGGCCACATCGCCCTGGTCCAGGAGAGCGAGGGTGCCCTCGACCCCGCTTCTGTAGGCCTTTGCGCCCTGCGAGCAGACCATGGTGCAATTACCGCAGCTGATGCACCGCTCGGCCACCACCGACGCCTGGCCGTCCTCGATGCGGATAGCCTTGGCCGGGCAGTCGCGGACACAGGTGTAACAACGGCGGCAATTCTGCTTGATAGTGGTGATGACGCCTTCCATAGAACTCCTATCGGCTCCCTGATGCGGCTGCGGCGTGCGCCGCCACTCCGGGGGTGACTGCGTTGTCGCCTCGCCGGACCGTGGCGCTGCGGTCGGTGTAATGACGGTGGAGAAGCCTGTGGGAGACTTCGCTCAGAGGTTGTCCCAGATACTCTTCGTAGAGGGCTGCGACACTCTTGTTCTGGTACGACGCTTTGTCCTCCGCCTGCGCATCGGCCTGATAGATGCGATCAAGGCGTTTGCGCACATCTGTCAGCTCGCCATGATACGGCTGTCCGCCGCCGCCTGCGCAGCCGCCCGGGCACGACATGACCTCGACAAAGTGCAGTCGTGGCATTGCCTCGTCTAGAACTGGACGGAGCCGTCCCAATCCGTTGACTACGGCCAGATTCAAGGTGTTTCCGGCGACATCGATGTTGAAGAACTTGATGCCGTCGAGGCCTCGAGCTTCGGTGAGCGGACCCTCGGGTTCCTTGTCACCGGCCAACACGGCAGCCGTCCGGACAGCAGCTTCCATCACCCCGCCCGTGCTTGCGAAGAGTCTCGCGGCTCCGGTGGCCTCGGCAAAGGGCGGATCGAGAGGCCGCCGCTCCTCAAAGGTCTTGAAGTCGATGCCGAACCGGTCCCAAAGTGTATCCAGCTCCCGAGTGGTGAGGACGTGGTCCACGTCGCCCAAGTCCTCGGCTTCATACTTCTTAGCCGTGCACGGCATGATCGAGACGAGAACGAGGCGTTTGCCCTCGAGGCCGGCGTACTTGGGGTAGATTTCCTTGATGAGGGCCCCCGCCATCTGCTGGGGAGACTTGCAGGTGGACAGATGGGGGATGAGGTCCGGCCGATGGAGTTCGACGTAGTTGATCCATGCCGGAGAGCAACTCGTGAACATGGGTAGGGTGCCGCCGCCCTGCAGCCTCTGGATGAACTCCGACGCCTCTTCCATGATGGTCACGTCGGCGCAGAAGGCGGTATCGAACACGGCGGCGAAGCCGATGTGTTCGAGTGCCGCCGACATGTGTTCGAGCATCACCTGCACGCTGGGAGACTTGCTCCGTTCCAGGGCGAGCGTCGCCGGTACGGCCGGCGCGATCTGGGCCACGACGACAGTGTCCGGGTCACCGAGGGCCGCCACTACGTCGTCAACCTGCATATGCTCCATCAACGCGCCGGTAGGGCACACGCGCGCGCACTGGCCACAGTACGTGCAGCCCGAAACGTTGATGCCGGCATAGAAACCCGGTCCCACTTGGGTGCGGAATCCCCGGCCGATGAAGTCGATGGCTCCCACACCTTGTATGTCATGACACATCGTCACGCAGCGGCCGCAGAGGACGCATTTGTTAGGGTCGCGCCATATGGCCGGCGAGGAGATGTCGAGGTGCTGGTCTTTCTTCATGCCTACATACTGTCGGGAGCGCACTCCCAGCTCTCTGGCCAGATCGGCCAGTTCGCACGACCCTGCCCGGTGGCAGCCCAGGCAATCCTGCGGATGGTTCGCCACCATGAGTTCCACGATGGTCCGTCTGGCCTTGAGGACGCGGGGAGTGTGGGTACGCACCACCATGCCGTCCGTGGCCTGGAGGGTGCAGCTGGTCTGCAGTTTGGGGGATCCATCGACCTCCACCACGCAGAGGCGGCACGAGGCCGATGGTGACGGTGCCCATTCGAGAGAACAAAGGTGGGGGATCTTGATCCCGGCGCGGCGGGCGATCTGGAGTACGGTCTCTCCAGGGGTGAAGTCCAACTCTCTGTTGTTGATGATCATGCTCACGGCGACCTCTCAGGCGACGAGGGAGATTGAATGCTTGGGGCAGGCATCGACGCAGGCGCC
>JAFGIH010000329.1 GCA_016929985.1 Thermoleophilia bacterium
TAGTTCTTCGACTCTTTGATGCTATCGGTGTCGGCCATTCTTGTGTCTCCACGTGTGCTTGCTGAACAGACCTTTTGATTCTACCAGAGGGGCATGAGCTCTCCTCGATCCACCAGCGCATGGCATGGCCCCGTGCGGCGATGCGCCGCCCCTGAGAGCCGAATGCCATTCCTACCTCGTATGGTATCGTTCGCGACTGCCGGGCTCGGCAAGGGAATCCTCGGGCGTGGTTGAAATCATACCTGGCGGACCGCCGTCGCTCGTTCCCGGTGAGACTACTAACGGGGCGCAGAGACACGCGGTCTCTTTGTAGGGGCACATGACTCGGCAAGGCGCACGCGGACGCGGGGCTTGAAAACCACCCCGTCTAGGGAACCCTCATGGCGATGAACAACACCGACTTCGTCAGATGTAACGAATGCCGGGCTCTCAACGAGCCCCGGGCTCTGTTCTGCAGCCGTTGTGGCGCCTCCCTCTACGGACCCGCCCGCGGTGGAGTCAGGCGAGCCCGGCGCCGGGTCACCGCTGAGGGCGCCGCCATGGGCGTCGCCATGCTCCTCGTGCTGGCCATCACCCTTTTCGTCTTCTACGTGGTGGTGCAGAGAGCCCTCGAGACCAAAGAAGAGGTAGACCCGTACGTCGGCCGGTCGGGCACCACTGCCACTGTCGCCACCGACTCAACCGTGGCTTCCGGCGGCTCGGCCGGTAACGGCGACAGCACCTCGCCCACTGTGGCCCCCACTGCCCTACGGCCCACTTCTGCACTGGCCTCCTCGACCTTGGATGCCACCTCGACCATCAGCTACCGGGTCACCAACCTCCTGGACGGCGACCTTGCCACTGCCTGGAACGAGGGGGCGGAAGGCCCGGGCATCGGCGAGTGGATACAGTTCGACTTCTCACAGACCATCAAGCTGGCCCGCGTTGAGATAGCCAACGGCTATCAGAAAGACAACGAGCGATACCAGGGTAATCCACGCGTGAAGTCACTCAAAGTGGAGTACTCCAACGGGACGACCCAGTTGGTCGACCTGCTCGATGTCATGGACTTTCAGGCCATAACCCCCACCATACAGCCCGTGGACTGGGTCAGGTTCAGCATCGTTTCCGTCTATGCCGGTGAGGAATGGGACGACACCGCCCTCTCGGAGATCCGCTTCTACGCGAAGTCCAACTGAGGACGAACATCACGTGTGGGGAAGCGCCGCCCCACGACGCACGGCATCTTTGCCGTACTTCTCCCGGATAGCGTCCAGTTTGAGGTCAAGCTCCCTTAGAAGCGGCAACTCCTGATCGAAGAGATCGTCCTGCCAAGCGCGTGGCACCAAGTTGCTCAACCCCACGCCCACCAGCCGCACGCGATAGCGGCGGCGGCGCCCCTGCCGGAAGAGGGCCAGCACCTCTCCAAACAACGCTTCATCCACATCCAGCGGCCGGTTCAGAGTGTGAGAGCACGTGTGGGTGACGAAGTCGGAGTACCGGATCTTGACCGTCGCCGTGCGTGCCTCCAACTGCTTGTGGCGCAGGCGGCGACAGACATCTTCGGTGAGCGCAACCAGGGTCGACTCAAGAAGCCCTGTGTCGGAGACATCATCGTCGAAGGTATGCTCCCGAGAGATGGACTTCACCTCCTCACGCGGAGCCACCGGGCGCGGGTCTTCTCCTCGAGCCCGATAGGCGAGCAACTCCCCCCATTCTCCAAAAGAGAGCCGGAGGAGATGAGGCGGGACCCGGGCAAGATCGCCCACGGTACCCACCCCTCTATCGCGTAGTTGCTCGAGAAGAGCCGGGCCCACCCCCGGCAGTCGTTCCACGGGAAGAGGGGCCAAGAACTCCGCCTCCCGGCCGGGCGGCACTACCGTGAAACCTCCCGGCTTGCGATAGTCGGACGCCACCTTGGCCACCAACTTGTTCGTAGCCAGCCCCACGGAGATACTCAGCCGCAGTTCGTCGGCCACCCTTTGTTGGATGTGCCGCGCCGTTTTGACCGGGGGTCCGAAGAGATGCTCGGTGCCTGTGAGATCGATGTAGGCCTCATCGAGCCCCATCTGCTCCACCAGCGGGGAATAATGATCGAGCATGGCCATCAGACGGCGGGAGTACTCATAGTAGAGCCCATGGTGCCCGGTGAGATACACCCCATGGGGACAGAGACGCCTGGCGGTGCGGAGCGGCATGGCCGAATGCACGCCGTACCGCCGGGCCACGTAGTTGGCGGTGGAGACCACGCCCCGCTCCCCACCCCCGACGATGACCGGCTTGCCCCGCAGCGAAGGGTCCCGGTTCTCTTCCACCGCGGCAAAGAAGGCGTCGAAATCGAGGTGGGCTATGACCCGGTGGGCCGCCCGGGGGAGCGTGATGATATCCCTCCTACTCATGAGGGCATGATATCCGAACAAATGTTCGTCTACAAGTGAGGGCAGACGGCCCGCAGAAAGGCGGGCAACCCGCCGAACACACTCTCGTACAACAAGGTGCCGGGCTCCTCGCGCACTACGCGCTCCTCGAGGCCGTAGCGGCTACAGATATCCAGTAGGTCTCGCTCGCACCGGCAGGCCTCCATTTTCGTGGCGGCCGATCTCTCCAGCTCCACCAGCAACGGCCATCGCAGCGTCTCACAGCGCATCAGCTTCGTGCTCAATCCCAGCGGATCGTAGCGGCCCGTGCGGCTCCAGCCCTCGTACGACATGAAGCCTTCGTGCCCCCTCCGCTCCAGGGCGAGCCGGATCCCGTCCGGGTCGCGCAGCCGGCGGTCACCGACGAAAGCCGTGAGGATGGCGCTGTCCGACATCGAGCCGTCGACCTCTTCCACGAGCTCTTGGCGCACGTTGGCGAAGGTACCGATATCCGCTCCCTTCCAACTCAGGAAGCAGTGGGTCGCCCCGTCGTAGGAGACGGTGCTAAACCTCAGCACCTCTCCTCGCTCGAACATCTCCGCGCCGTAGTACGAGTCGGTCCACGTGACCGACCTCACCAGGCTCGGCTCGAGAAAGGGGAGCGCGCGATAGGCCTCAGCCTCCGTGGCGAACCGGCATCGGAACTCGATCTCATACGGTGCGTCTGGAAACCTAGACATCCTGCCCTCGGCCGTGCTGATCGCCCGCGCTTACCCAGTGTCTCACGACGTGGGAAGCCGCTACGGTCCCACTCTACCCCAGGCAGGATCACCGTGGCAGTGAGTGGTCCCGCATGGCCCGTGGGGCATGGAGCGAAGCTTCTCGCCCGCCGGGCGGGCGGGGGGCCAAAGCGGAGCGAGGCCCCAGGCCGCGCCCGGTTGCGGGCGAGAGTCGTAGCGGAGTGCCCCATGGGCCATGCGGCACAACCCGTTGTGACGGTGAGGCCAGGGCCGTGACTCAGCCGATCTCCCTCGCCAACGCCTCATATCCCGGCCGGCCCATGAGCGCGTAGGTCGCGTGCTTGCCCATCTCCACTCCCGGCTGGTCGAACGCGTTGACGTCATAGAGCTCTCCCGCTATGGCGGTGGCCATCTCGAGCATGTACAGGAGGGCTCCCATGGAGTACGCGTCGACCCGCGGAATCGTGATGGTGAACGAAGGCCTGCCGCGCTTCGCGAGCGCCCAAGCGGTGGACTTCTGCTCAGCCCACATGAGTTCGGCCATCGTATGCCCGCCCAGGTATGACAAAGCTTCGGCCTCGGAGCCGGGCGCCGGTATCGTGAGCGCGCTCTCGAAATCCTTCACGCCCAAAAAGACCACGATCTTGTCGTCGGGGCCTTCCATGTACAGCTGGAGCTGAGAATGCTGATCGGTCACACCCAGGCCCTTCACCGGCAGCGGACCGATGTTGACCAGCTGATCCTGGCGGTCGGTCTCCTTGCCGAGACTTTCGGCCCACAGCTGCCGGTGCCAATCGGCCACGTCACGCA
>JAFGIH010000330.1 GCA_016929985.1 Thermoleophilia bacterium
GGCGTGGGGCTCGCATCCAGAAGGCACGACGGATGCGGGGCGTCTGCAACCTGATGGAGAACCGGCATGGTGTGCTGTTGCTGGTGGGCGGAGTCCTGCTGGTGCCTCCGGGTCCCGGCAAATGGCGGAGGCCGTTCGCCTGGTTCATTTCCGGCCGACCTGGCTGTCGGCTCTCGGTGCCTGTGGACACGGCCGATGTCATGCCCGCAGTGATGGTGTTGCACTGGACCCGGGGCCGAGGCGGTGTTGTAAAATGTGCCGGTACGCTGGTGAGCGTCTGACAGGGACTAACAATGCCTGAACGGTCACAGTGGTCATGGACGGGCCTGAATACCGGATACTGGGCGGCCGTGCTGGCTGCGGTCTGGACGGTGTGGTTCATCGTCGCCTTCGGGCGATGGATAGTCGGGATTCCCGCGTGGACGGGAATCGACGCGTATGCCGCGGCGTTTGATCCTGCCGGCTATCTCGCATGGGTCATTCCCTGTTTCCTGCTGACCATCACGTTCCCGGTGCTTGTGGCAGCTGTCTACCTCTACTTGCCGTCGGACAGACGCGCCCCTGCTCTCGTTGCGCTCGTTTTCGCATGCCTGTATGGGGCGGTTCTTGGTGCTACCTACTTCCTGCTGGGAACAATGGTGCGGAACGCGCTCTCAAGCGGCGCGCTGGAGGGCCTCGAGTGGCTGGTCATCGGCAGCCCCTATTCGGTGCTGAACGCGCTCGAAGGCGCGGGGTACCTGTTCATGGGCCTTGCCACGGTATTCGCGGGGCTGGCGTGGCGCGTTCCCGGGCGGTGGCGAAGGGCGACGCGCTGGTTGCTCATCTTCAACGGTGCAATCGGCATGGTGGGTGTGGTGGTTGGCGTACTGGGGTGGATGACCGGTGCGATGCTGTCTCTCGGAATCTGGGCCGCGACGTTCCCCGTCGCGGCGCTTCTCCTTGCCGTGCGATTCAAACAGGACCTGCGGGTGGCGCCGGTCAGCAATCGCGTCATCAGGGCGTAGGGCGCGTCGAGTGACTGCCCGGATGACCTCCGCCAGCCGTTGGGAGGTGGTTCGCTCTGATGAGGGGGTCCCTCCCGTTTTCAGTGAGAAGCACCACGCCCGTTCCGCCGCCCACATACATGCCTGCCATGTGGCGACTGGCGCGGATGCACCAGCGTCACTACTGCTGCAGGTGCGGTCTCACTGTGTTCCGTAGTGCAGGCGGGGACGAGACATCGGTCTCCAGCTACCCGGGCATCTTCCGGGTTCCCCTGTCGGTGAGCCGCTGCACCAGGGGGGTGAGGACCTCTCGTGAGCCGTCCAGGACTACCGCATCCTTCAGGCCGGTCACCAGCAGTTCCACGCGGCGCGATTGTGTGAGGACGCCGAGCAGTATGAGCCCCGCGCCGGCCACCGGGAAGGCGGCGCTCATTCCTCCCAGTGCGAAGAGGGCGACGCCACAGAGGATGAACCACGTATTGCTGCGAGATGTCTCACGGACGGCCGCGATCTTGCTGTACTCATGTGAGGATACGCGGCCGTATCGAAGGATGATGAGCCGCGTCGCAGTGGCAAAGGCGGTGGCGCCCTTCAACTGGTAGCGGATTTCAACCTCCTCTCCCTTCGTGAGGACGAAGCGCACGGAGTCAGGGACAAGGGTGTCAGGGTTGTTGTGCTTGCCGGTTGAGGAAGCGTCCACAAGTAGAGACTAGCGACGGGCTCGGGTGGTGTCAAATGGCAACACAACCGGTTCAAGCGCAGGGGGTTCAGCGGCGGTCCGAGAATGCGAGCGCGACTAGACCTTCAGCTTCTTGCCGGTGGCTTTGCAGAACGACTCCAATGCGGAGTGCTGAACCAGGTAGGCGCGGCCGACGCGAAACGCCTCGAGCTTGGTTCCGTTGACCCCTCGCTTGATCCACTGGTGCACGGCCTGGCGGGTCACCGGAGGGTCAATGAGCTTGCCGGCCTCTTCTACGCTGTGATAGTCGCGCATCTCGCCGTCGCCGGATCGGTGTTTTCCTCCCGAGCGGCCGGCGCGGAAGCGCGCAAGAGTATCTCCGAGGTTCACGAGTGTCAACTATACCACAGTGTTCCTCGGCGTGCGATAGCCCTTTTGGCTGATTCCATCAACAAATCGGTTGAATCACCGCATAGACACAAACGCGGACCAATCTGGTGGGGGCGGCAGCGTACGCTGCGCCACCTCGACCGGGCCGCCGCCTGCAGTGCAGCGGTGTCACCTGTGGTCCGATTCTATCCAGGCTGCCGCCGCCACCATTGCGGACGCTGCGTCCGGCTCGCCGCCACAACGCGGGCCTCTTTCGGCGGTTTTCATGGCAGCGCACGACGAGGCTCACACGAGAATTGACAAGTGACAACTGTTCGTGTCGCTTCATTCCTCTGGCAGAGGATGTAGTGATGTGGCACACTACGCGCTGATGTACGGCGAGCAAAACGCGGGAAGGTTTGACTATTTGCAGGCGCGACGCCCTTCGCGAGTGTATCGGGGGTTCAGTGCCGAAGGCGTTCGCGTTGTGACCGTGTTCGATTCCGCCCTGCCCGAGGGCGATGACAATCCACGGTCGCTATCCATCGCGGCATCTCAGACGGTGCGACGGGCTTCCGCCTGCTTCGGTTGGGGGACCGAGGATGCCCATGCTCTTCAGCTCGCGATTGCGCTGCTGCTGGATGTGAGCAGCGACCGGGGTACGGCGTTGCGTTGGTGCGAACGCTTCGCCGCCACCTACGTGGCGAGGCTCCCTGACACATGGACGGTGCCTGAAGTCGACATCGCCCTCTGGCTGTACTGCTACGAAAACGCCGGGCCTGGTGCGTAGAGCTTCACCCCTGCGGTGTCTTCATCGTGCATCCGGGGGAGCGAACTTCAGCCCCGCGACAACCGAGACTTCACCCTTCCCGTCCCTCAATTGAGCCGCCGCGTGTACCCTCGACTGACTGAAGGTTCAGTTACGGTAACATGGTACTCCGGGATTTGACAGACCGCGCCGGTTATTTCTAACATATGTCAGAAACTCAACCGGAAATGCGAGAACAGAGATGCCACGACCGATGAAGCTCAGACAGATCACTGGGGCCCCCGCCATCACATTCTTCAAGCCCGTCGGTGTTCCGATGAGCTCGCTGGAGATGGTCGTCTTGGCACTGGAAGA
>JAFGIH010000331.1 GCA_016929985.1 Thermoleophilia bacterium
CATTTCCCTCTACGCCTCCGCCGACAAGTGCCGCGACTGCCGCGCCTGCATCAGCGCCTGTCCGACGCAGGCCATGCGCGTGCGGGGAGGCCGGCCGAGCGTGCTCGAGCACCTCTGCATCGACTGTGCCCGTTGCATCGCGGCCTGCAGCAGCCAGGCACTTGTCATGCGCGACGAAGTGTCGTCGCTGGACGCGCTGAGCGGTAAGGAGCAGATGCTGTTGGTAGTGCCGCCGGCCCTCCTGGCCGGGTGCGGCCCCGACTACACGCCGGCGCAGGTACTGGCAGCCCTGCAAGGCCTGGGTTTCGCCGATGTGATCACCTCCGAACCCTACGAGGCCGCACTGCGGGACGCCGGGGCGGACGCAGCGGCGTCCGCGAAAACGGGGGAGCCGGGGTCGCCGGCCCGGCCGGTCCTCGTCCCTTCGTGCCCGGCGATAGTCAACCTCATCGAACTGCGCTTCCCATCTCTCGTCCCTCATCTGGCGCCATTCGACTCGCCCTGGGAGGCGGTGCAGGCAGCGCACGCCGACCGCCCGGTGGCGTACGTAGCCTCTTGCCCCAGTCAGCGCTCCGCCCTCCTGATGCATGCCTCGGCGCCCGTCGAATGCATAGCGCCTGAGGTCGTGCGCCAGGCCGCCATGGTCAGGTTGACCGGCGGCGCGACGGCCGCAGCCGCCTCCGCCACGGCGGCGACAGGAGAGGTGACCGCGGCGGCCCAGCCTTCCGCAGTGGCGGAGCGGCAGGCCGCTGCGCAGTCCCCCACCCCGGCCGGCGGCCTGCTCACCGTCACGGGCATCGACCACGTCATAGCCGTGCTGGAGGAGATCGAGGACGGCCTGCTCGAAGATGTCGACGTCATCGAACCCTACGCCTGCGACGGGGGATGCTTCGGCTCTCCTCTGCTGGCCGAGGACCACCATGTGGCCGCCCGCCGCTGGGACCGCGGCCGGGCGGCAGTGGAGACTGCAGTGCCGTCCGGCGGCACCGCGATCACCCGGCGCAGAGCCTTCGCGCCCCGCCCCGGCATCAGGCTCGACTCCGACATGGCACGGGCCATCGAGAAGCTGGGCCGCATGCAGACCGTCATCCAGGCCCTGCCGGGCAGAGACTGCGGGGCCTGCGGAGCCCCCACCTGCGCAGCCCTGGCCGAGGACATCGTCATGGAGCGGGCCGGCATGGAGCTGTGTCCGTACATCACCCCGCCGAGCGGTGAGAAGGAGGCCCAGAAGCCATGAGAATGCAGGAACTTGCGCAGATCCTGGACCTCGAAGAACTCACCCCCGCTGCGGCTGCCTATGCCGACGACGCCGGCGAGGCCGCCGGCGACGGTCCCGGCGATGCCGACATCACTCGCGCCTATGCGTCGGATCTTCTCAGTGACGTCCTTGCCAACGCGCCCACGGGCGGCATCCTGCTGACCCTGCAGGTGCACCTGAACGTCATCGCCGTGGCGAGCCATGCGGGCCTGCGCGCGGTGATCTTCTCTTCCGGCCGGCGTCCCGACGACGACGTCATCGCGAGAGCGGCCGAGGAGGGCCTCGCCCTCTACGCATCGCGCGCCGACACCTTCGAGCTGGCCGGGCTCCTTTACGAGTTGGGCCTGAGAGGGGCCCCGGCATGAAATCCCTGAAGCCCAGGAACGAAAGACGCCATGCTTGAGCAACCAGCCTGCCATGGTCATACCTATCAAGACATACCGTGCCGACCTGCACATCCACACGGCCCTCTCGCCGTGCGCGTCGGACGAGATGACGCCTCCGGCCATTGTGGCGGCTGCGCTGGAGGCCGGTCTTGACATGATCGCCGTATCCGACCACAACTCCACCGGCAACGTGGCGGCCGTCCAGCGAGCGGCTGAGGCGGCAGGAAGCGACCTGGCCGTCATCGCCGGCATGGAGATCACCTCCGTGGAAGAAGCTCACGTGGTGGGGCTCTTCCCCGACCTGGCGGCGGCCGAGGGCGCGTCTGCGCGACTCCGGGAATTGCTCCCCCAGGCCGACTCGAACTACTACTCGTTCTTCGGCGAGCAGCAACTGCTCGACTCCGACGGCTCCGTGGTGGGCGACGAGACAAGCGCCCTCGCTTATGCGACCACTCTCGACCTGGAGGAGACGGTGAAGCTCATCCACGAGGCGGGGGGTCTGGCCATAGCTGCGCATGTCGACCGTAAGGCCTTCAGCGTCTTCTCGCAGTTGGGGTTCTTCCCCGCGGACGCCGGTTTTGACGGCGTGGAGGTGTCGCGCCACGTGAAGTCGGGCGACGCCCGTCTCGAGGAGTTCGCCGCCCTTGGTCTGCCGCTCACCGGCTCGTCCGACGGCCACTTTCTCGAGGAGATCGGCATGGCGAGCACCGAGCTACGCCTGGCCGAGCTTACCTTCGCCGAGCTCGCCCTCGCCTTCGCAGGGGCCGAAGACCGGAGCGTCGCCCGTGCATGACCTGTCACTTTATCTGCTCGAGGTGCTCGAGAACTCGGTCCGCGCCGGCGCCAAGCGCGTTGACATCGAAGTCTTCGTGGATGATGCTTCCGACCGTTTACGGCTGACCGTGGACGACGACGGCCAAGGCCTGAACGCTTCTCCCGAGCAGACCCTCGACCCCTTCTACACCACCAAGCCTGGCAAGAGGACCGGTCTGGGGCTCAGCCTGTTGAAGGCCGACGCCCAGGCTGCCGGAGGCGACCTCACCATCGGGCCGTCTCTGACCCTGGGAGGGGTCCGGGTAGAGACCTCTATGAGCCTGAGCCACGTCGACCGGCCCCCGCTGGGCGACGTCGGCACCTCCGTCATAGTCATGGCGGCGACCAATCCGGGCATCGATTTCACCGTGAGTCTTACGGGCGACCGCTTCACGCCACCGCTCGAACACGCCCCACCCCGCGAGGCGGCCGAGAGACTGAGTGAGGAACCAATCGACAAGGGAGTCGTGAATATGGTCAACGATAGCGAGAAGCAAGAGAGCAGCTGCCAGGGCTGCCACTGCGAGGAGGCCTCCGAAGAGGAGCTCCTCGCCCGGTTGGACGAAGTCATCAAGAGCTATCAAGGCAAGCCGGGCGCCCTCATTCCCGTGCTACAGCTTGCGCAGGGCATCTTCGGCTACCTCCCCGACGTGGTCATGGAGCGGGTGGCCACGGGCCTGCGCAGACCCTACAGCGAGGTAGCCGGGGTGGTCGGCTTCTACTCGTTCTTCTCCCGGATCCCGCGGGGCCGCAACCTAGTCCGCGTGTGCCTGGGCACCGCCTGCTACGTACGCGGCGGTATGGCCGTGCTGGATTCCCTGAAGAAGGAGCTGAAGATCGACGTGGGTGGCACGACCGACGACCGCGAGTTCTCGCTTGAGGTGGCGCGCTGCTTCGGTGCCTGCGGTCTCGCCCCGGTCATCACCGTCAACGACATCGTGCACCATCGGGTCAAGCCTGCGCGGATCAACGAGATCCTCAACCAGTATCGCCTGCCGGACGCAGAGACGGAGACCGTCGCTGTCGGAGCCGGTGAAAGGAGCAACTGACCATGGTTGACAAGATCAAGAGTCCCGCCGACCTGATGGCGATGGCCGCCAAGGCCAAAGAGGCCATCGACCTGCGCACGGGGGCCAAGGAGATCAAGGTCACGGTGCACATGGGCACCTGCGGCATCGCCGCCGGGGCCCGCAACGTCGTCGTCAACTTCATCAGTGAGATCGCCGACGCCAAGCTCGACAACGTCACCATCCACCAGTCCGGCTGCGCCGGTCTCTGTGAGATGGAGCCCATGGCCACCGTGGAGTTCGCCGAAGGCGACGTGTTCCACTACGGCCATCTCGAGGATCCGAAAAAGGTCCACGAGATCGTGCACACCCATCTGATGGGAGGCACCCCTGTCGTCGACTACCTCATCAAGTCGGAGTAAACGGGCTATGGAACAGATCAAGAACCACATACTCGTATGCACAGGGGGCGGGTGCATCGCTTCGGGAGCTCTCGAGATTGTCGCCGAGTTCACGAAGCAACTGGAAGAGACGGGGTTGGCTCCGGAGAACCGGGTCATCGAGACCGGTTGCCTCGGTCCCTGTGCGGTCGGTCCCGTCGTGCTCATCTATCCCGACGGGGTGTTCTATCAGAACGTCAAGGTGCCCGACGTCCAGGAGATCGTGGCCGAGCACCTGTTGAAGGGCCGCATCGTCAACCGTCTGGTGAGCCACGCCCCAGGCACCGACAAGACCGCGGCCGAGATGGGCGACGTGGAGTTCTTCAACCGCCAGGTCAAGATCGTGCTGCGCAACTCGGGCATCATCGACCCGCTGAAGATCGACGAGTACATCGCCCGCGAGGGTTACCAGGCTCTGGCCAAGGTGCTCACCGAGATGGAGCCTGAGGAAGTCGTCACCGAGATGATCCGCAGCGGCCTGCGCGGCCGCGGCGGCGCCGGCTTCCCCACCGGGCTCAAGTGGAAATTCGCCATGTACGCCGACTCCGAAGTGAAGTACATGCTCTGCAACGCCGACGAGGGCGACCCCGGGGCGTTCATGGACCGGTCGGTGCTGGAAGGCGACCCGCACAGCCTCATAGAGGGCATGGCCATCGGCGCGTATGCCATCGGGGCTAAGCAGGGCTACGTCTACCTGCGCGCTGAGTACCCGCTCGCCATCGAGCGCTTGCAGTACGCCATCGAGCAGGCCCGCGAGTACGGCCTGCTGGGCGAGAACATCATGGGTACCGGCTTCGACTTCGACCTCGAGATCCGCAAGGGCTCCGGAGCCTTCGTGTGCGGCGAAGAGACCGCGCTGATGCGCTCCATCGAGGGCGGGCGTGGAGAACCGCGGCCACGTCCTCCGTTCCCGGCCGAGAAAGGCCTGTGGGAGAAGCCCAGCGTGCTCAACAACGTCGAGACCCTGGCCAACATCGCCCCCATCATCCTCAAGGGCGCCGACTGGTTCGCCAGC
>JAFGIH010000332.1 GCA_016929985.1 Thermoleophilia bacterium
CCTGGGAGATCGAAGAGGCTGAGGAAGAGGGCGTGGTGTTCCACTACCTGGCTGCTCCCATGGAGTGCAAGGGCCAGGATGGGGTCAACGGCCTGGTGTGCCAGCAGATGGAGCTGGGCGAGCCCGACGAGAGCGGCAGGCGGCGCCCTGTGCCCACCGACATGGCCCCGTTCGTGCTCACCGCCTCCAGCGTAATCTATGCCGTGGGGCAGAAGCCCGACTTCGAGCCCTTCAAGGCTGACGGCGAGATCCAGCTCAACAAGTACGGCTACATGGACGTCGACAAATACACCCTCATGACCACCAAGCCCGGCGTCTTCGTGGGCGGCGACGCGGTGAGCGGGGGCGGCACCATCATCGAGGCCATCAACGCCGGCAAGGTGGCGGCCAAGTACATCGACAAATACCTGCGCGGCGAGCCCGTCGTGGAGGACGTCGAGGACAAGACCCGCCGTCTCGCCATCTACCTGGGCGCTCAGAAGAGCTGGGACAAGCTGGCCGAGAACGTGGATTACGGCACCCGCGTCCCGATGCCCATGGTGGAGCCGGAGGTGCGCAAGACCAACTTCGAGCCGACGGAACTCGGCTACACCCTGGAGCAGGTGACCACCGAGGCTGATCGGTGCCTGCGGTGCCACAGGCCGATTCTGGTAGCGACCTAGGGGCTGGCGTCGCGGGCTCGGGGCGCGAGCCCCTCGCGGACTCGGCCATGGAGGACCCATGAACCTGAAGACTGAACGGCTCGACATCCGGCCCTTTCGCCCCGACGATTGGAAGGACCTGCACGAGTATCTCTCGCTGCCCGAGATCTACACGTTCGAGCCGGGAGAGCCTGTCGACGAGGACGGCGCGCAGAGGCTCGCCCTCGAGCGCTCGCAAGGGGAGGACTTCCTGGCCGTCGTCGTGCGCGACACGGACAAGATGGTCGGCCACGTCTACCTCGGGCGCGAGCAGCCGGAGTTCTTTCTCTGCTGGGAACTGGGTTTTATCTTCAACCCCGCCTATCAGAGGAGGGGCTACTGCACCGAAGCGTGCAAAGCGGTGAGGGACTACTCCTTCGACGTGCTGGGGGCGCACAGGCTGGTGGCCGGGTGCAGCCCAGACAACCCGGCTTCGTGGAGAGTGCTGGAGAAGATCGGCATGCGGCGCGAGGGAGTCTTCCTCAAGAACGCCTACTTCAGGCGCGGGCCAGACGGGGAGCCGCTGTGGTTCGACAGTTGGCACTACGCCATTCTGGAGTCCGACCCGAGACCCTCGTAGGTAGGCTTTTCTAGCTCGTAACGACCTCACCTGGATTGCCCTGAGTCTTGCACTTTGCCCACACCGGTTCTACCCTCGAACCAGGGGGTAGGGCGTGATCCGGTAATCCGATCCCGCCTCCGCGAGCGGGATCGCAGTCACAGCGAGGTGCATCATGAGGCAGAGCGGCTCGACTCGGCGTCCGATCGTTCCCTACACCCGGTCCTCGCTGCGGGGCTCACGCGCCGCGCGAGCGGTCGCGACCACGACGGCACTTGTAGCCTTTGCTCTGGTCGCCCTTCTCGTCCCGGCTTCGCCGGCCTCCGCCTTTCCAGATGTCCCCAACGACCACCCGTATGCGCAGGCCATCAACGGGCTGTCGCAGATGGGCATCGTGGGTGGCTACACCGATGGCCGGTTCGGCCTGAACGACACTGTCAAGCGGGCCCAGTTCGCCAAGATGATCGTCGGCGCGTTGGGGATCGACCCGGGCACCGCGACCGTCACTCGCTTCACCGACCTGGGGAGTCCGGACGCCAACGGCTATCCCCACAAGTACGTGCAGGCCGCCTACGACAACGGCATCACCAAGGGTACGAACACTGCGCAGACCCTGTTCTCACCGGGTAGTCCTATCCGGCGCGACCAGGTGATCACCATGATCGTACGAGCGGCGCTCGCGGAAAGCTCCTCTGCTCTCGCGGACCCAAGAGCGGGTGCGGCCACCGCGTTCGCAGGGGTGGGTAAGCCGCACGGAAACAACGTGCGCATCGCCGAGTTCAACGGCCTACTGAGAGGCTTAGTCGGGGTGGACCAGGGCTGGGACGTCACCGCGAATGCCACTCGCGGCGAAGTGGCTCAGATGCTGTGGAACCTCATTCCGGGCGACTTCACGGTGCTCGTAGACGGGACGGGTGACTACCCCACCATCGAGGATGCCGTCGCCAACGTCGGCCCGCGCGACTGGATCCACCTCGGCCCCGGTACCTTCACTCTCAAGGGTACTCTGACGGTGCACCATCCACTGCGTCTTGTGGGTGTGGGAGCGGAGGGAGCGCAGACGACCACGGTGAGATACCCGGGAACGCTGATCGAAGCCGAGTCAACGCTGGTGGCTGTGGCGCGTGTGCGACTCCTCAGTACGTCGACCAGTATTGCCTCTAGCGTCGTGAGGGCAAGCGACTCCATGGTGATCCTTGAGGATTGCGACCTGTCCGGCGCACATCGAGCGGACGAGAAGGGCGGTTCCGGCCTGCGGCTATCGGCGACGTCTGGAGGCATCGTCAGTCACTGCTCGCTCTACGAAAACGATCTCAATGGCGTTGAGGTTGGGGACAAGGCCTCGGTCGTCGTCCAGGAGTGCGACTGCTCGAACAACGGGCAGGGCGGCGTGGTGTTCTTCGACGATGCCACCGGCGTGGTCCGGGACTGCACCTGCAGCTCAAACGGCTACCATGGCATCTCGGTGCAGGACCGCGCCGAGGTGACCGTGGAGGACAACCGATGCACCGACAATGTGCAAAGCGGCGTGGCGTTCTTCGGCGAAAGCTCGGGCACCGTTCAAGGCAACGAGTGCACGGGCAACAAGTTGGGTTTGTACATAGACACGAATGCTACGCCTTCCGTGGGGACGAATGTGCTTCGTGGCAATACCACGGACTACTACAAGAAGTAGCAGCCTCCGCGCCACCGACCGGGCGAGCCCGTCGACGAGGAGGACTTCCGAGCCGTCGAGACCCTTGCGCTTTGCCTACACCGGTTCTACCCTCGAGCCAGGGGGGAGGGCGTGATCCGGCAACTCGATCCCGCCTCTGCGAGCGGGGTCGCAGTAACAGCGAGGTGCATCATGAGGCAGAGCGGCTCGACCCGGCGTCTGATCGTTCCCTACACCCGGTCCTCGGGCCGGCGCTCACGCGCTGCAAGAGCGGTCGCGATCGCGACGGTGATTCTAGCCTTGGTGCTCGTTGGATTTCTCGTGCCGGCTACCCCGGCGTATGCCTTTCCAGACGTCCCGGCCGGCCACGCCTACGAGCAGGCCATCAACGGTCTGGCGGCGCGCGGCATCATCGGGGGCTACACCGATGGCAGGTTCGGCCTGAACGACACCGTCAAGCGTGCCCAGTTCGCCAAGATGATCGTGAACACGCTTGACATCGAGGTGGGTACGTCCACCACCACCCGCTTCACCGACCTGGGAGCTCCTGACGCCAACGGATATCCGCACAAGTTCGTCCAGGCGGCCTATGACAACGGCATCACCTACGGCACCAATAGCGCCCAGACCTTGTTTGCCCCGGCGAACCAGATCCGCCGCGACCAAGTGATCAGCATGATCGTGCGGGGCACCAACAGCGTGTTCCCCGGGAGGCTCACCGATCCTGCGGCCGGCGCCGCCTCGCTCTTTTCGGGCGTCGGCGACCCCCATGGCGCCAACCTACGCATCGCGGAGGCGAACGGTCTGCTGGCCGGCCTCGTCGGCATGGGCGCGGGGTGGAACGTGACCGCGAACGCCACGCGGGGTGAGGTGGCCCAGATGCTCTGGAACCTCATCCAAGGCGAGGTCACGGCGAGTGAGGTCACGGTGAACTCCGACGGCAGCGGTGACTTCCCCACTCTGGATGCGGCCCTGGCTGCAGTAGCCCCGCACACGGTCATCAGTCTGGGTCCCGGCATCTACACTCTCGCAAAGACCGCGACGATCAGAACCCACCTGGAACTCATCGGCAGCGGCATGGAGGGAGCCAAGGCCACCACTGTGCAGTGTGCCGGTACGGTGGTGGATGTGCAGTCGACGTTCTTCTCGGCGCGCGACATACGTTTCGTGAGCACCGCAACCAGCGCCGGCTCCAATGTCATCCAGGCGCTCGATGCACGCCTCCATCTCGAAGACTGTTACTTCACTGGTGGCAGTCGGACCACTGAGCGGACGGGCTATGGACTCACGCTGCAAGGAGCCTCCACGGCCGGCGTGTCAGGCTGTGTCTCGTCACAGAACGAGTGGGCTGGGATCGGAGTGACCGACACGGGTACAGTCACACTTGAAGATAACGAATGCTCGAACAACAGCAACTGTGGCATCTCGATCTTCAAATCGGTTTCGGCGACGATCAGAGGCAACACGTGCAGCTTCAACGATCTCTACGGCATCAACATGCGGGATGACAGCGAGGCCACCGTCGAGAACAACCAGTGTTCCGACAACCGCTCTTACGGCATCAGCCTCCAGGAGAGAACCAGGGCGACCATCAGAGGCAACACGTGTCACCGAAACGGACTGGAGGGTGTCGCCTTGGCGCATGACGCCCAGGCCACTATCGAGAGCAACAACTGCTCTTACAACACCAGCGGCATAGGGCTCTACCAGAGTGCCGTGGCTACCATCAAGGGCAATACGTGCACATTCAACAGCTATCACGGCATGGACTTCCAGGATCAATCCAACGCGACCGTCGAGAACAACACGTGCGCGGACAACACGCAGGCCGGCATCGCCATCCATGATGATGCCACTGCCACGATCAGAAAAACCACCTGTACCCGCAACGGCTACCACGGCGTCGCCGTGCGAGACCACGCCGTCGTGACCATCGAGAACTGCACCCTGACCTCTAATGATGAATGTGGTGTCCGGTTCTCAGGCTGGGCCTCCGGAGTTCTTCGCGACAGTGAGATCGCGTACAACACGTGGGGTATCTGTGTGAATGAACCTGCGCCCCCCACTATCGAGACGAACAACCTGCACGGCAACACTCACGACTACTACTAGCGAGCAGCCGGACCGGCTGCCGCGTGCATGTGAGGGATAGAGCGACCGGTGGCGAAGTAGTCTAGAACCCGACGGTCACGTCGTGGTCTAGCAGGACCATCGGTGAAAGGGGTCGATCCCATGAAGCGGCGTTCGCTCTATGCAGGCAGTCTATTCCTCGTGGCGGCTGCGCTCATAGTGGTCTGTGTCTCGGTGGCTTTCGCGCTCACCATGCCTACCTTGGAGGTTCAGAAACAGCCCACCATCGCCGCGGGTGGCACGCACACGCTGGCCATCGAAGCCGACGGGACCCTGTGGGCGTGGGGTGGCAACTACTACGGCCAGATGGGCGACGGCGGCAGCCAGAACCGCTCGGTGCCGACGTGGATCGTGACTGCCGACGACTGGACGACCGTCGCCGCCGGAACCAGGCACTCGCTGGGCATCAAGGCCGACGGGACTCTATGGGCCTGGGGCTGGAACGACTGCGGCCAGCTGGGTGACGCCACCCTGATCGACCGCCGCGCTCCGGTCCGCATCGAGCAGGACATGAAGTGGGTGGCCGTGGCCGCGGGGTATGGCCACTCGCTTGGTCTCAAATCCAACGGCACGCTGTGGGCATGGGGATGGAACACCAACGGCCAGCTGGGACAGGGCGCCTCAGGCGATTACTATTATCCCAAACGCGTTGGGACTGCGACCGACTGGGTGGCCATTGCGGCCGGCGACTACTTCTGTATGGCTCTCAAGTCC
>JAFGIH010000333.1 GCA_016929985.1 Thermoleophilia bacterium
CTCTACGGTAGCGATTCCGCCCTCGTGTCCCGACAAGGTCAGGAGGTGCTCTCCAGTAGATGCATCCCATACCCTCGCCAAGCCGATCCGATGACCGGAGGTGGCGATACGACCACCATCAGGTGACCATACTGCGCGGCTCAAGTCACCATGATGAATACGGGTGATGGGTGCTATCCAGCGACCAGTAGCCGCGCCTGCACCCGGAGCGAGCGCAGTCGAAACATCCTGCACCCTCACTGTGTCATCACCCACATCGACAGTGAGTACGTTCTCACCAGAAGGTGACCATGCCACCTCCATGATACCAGAGCCTTGGAGAGCGAGGAGTTCCGCGCCTGTGATGGCATCCCACACTCTTGCCCTGTTGTCCCAATCTCCGGTCAAGATTCGATCCCCGGAAGGCGACCATGCCACGCTCGAAAGGCCTTCGGTATGACCATAGAGAGTGAGGAGTTCCGGACCAGAAGCCAGATCCCATACCTTTGCCGTGCCGTCCATACCGGCAATCACGATGCGATCTCCAGAAGGTGACCACGCCGCGCCGTACGTGATGGCCGCGTTACCGGTGGCGGCGAGCTCCGGGCGACCGGCGACGAGGAGTTCTGCGCCTGTGGCAGCGTCCCACACCGTCGCCGTGCCGTCACCCCCGAGGGTGACGACGCGCTCGCCCGATGGCGACCAGACTGCGTCCATGACCCAAGGAGGCGGATTCTCCGAGTAAAGGTCGAGTAGCTCGTCGCCGGTTGCCGCGTCCCATATCTTTGCCGTGCCGTCATCGGCAGTGCTGATGATGGTCTCACCTGAAGGCGACCAAGTCGCACTTTCCACCCAGCTCGTGTGGCCCCGGAAGGTTAGCAACTCCTCGCCATACGTCGGTGACGACGCGGATGCATCCCACACCTTCGCTGTGCCATCCCAGCCAGCCGTCACAATTCGCATCCCGTCCGGCGACCACGTTGCCTCTTGTACGAGATCTGCGTGACCGGAGAGAGTGAGCAGTCTCTCGCCAGTAGCCCCATCCCATACCTTTGCCGTGCCATCGCCGCCGGCAATCACGATGCGATCACCAGAAGGTGACCACGCCAAGCCGCTACGCTTTGATGTGTGTCCATAGAAGACTTGGGCACTCAGGTGGAACAACTCCTCGCCGGTGAGTGGATTCCACACCCGTGCTGTGGCATCTTTACTGGTGGTGGCAATGCGTGTGCCGTCCGGCGACCATTCCGCCTCGACCACTGCATCACGATGTTGAGCGAAGGTAAGGAGCTCCTCGCCGGTAACCGCGTCCCATACCTTCGCCGTGCCATCCCAACCGGCGGTGACGATGCGGTCGCCCGAAGGTGACCATTCCGCTGACACCACAACGCCTTGATGACCCGATATCGTCAGCAATTCCTCGCCATACGTCGGTGATGACGCTGACGCATCCCACACCTTGGCCGTGCCGTCGTTGCTAGCGGTGAGGATCTGCGTCCCGTCTGATGACCACTGTACGGCGGCTACCGAATTCTCGTGTTGAAGGACCAAGCGCAACCTGTTGCTCAGGATGGCCTGGCCCAGGGCGCGCTCCGCCTGCCAGGTGTAAGGGTAGTTCTCCAGGGCCTCCAGCGCCAGAAGTGCTGCGCGTTCGGGCGAGTCGCCCTCTAATTCGAGTAGCGCCTGTGCCCCCAGGCCGATGCTGGCCTGGCGCCGGGCTTCCTCGCGCTGTTCTGCCGCTTGCTGGCGCGCAAAAAGGGCGACGACAGCCAGGACGATGGCAACAAGCGATACCCCTGCCAGGCCCAAAGCACCGCGTCTCAACACGCTGACGCGGCGGCCCTCGGCCTCGGCCAGTTTACGGGCTGCCTCCAGCTCCCGCTGGCGCTGCGCCTCCCGCTCCTCCTCCCTGCGCTGCACCCACTCCTCCGACGCCGCCAGGAACTCCCGCTCCAACGGGTTCAGGGCTCCGGCGTGGACTCTGGCCCACTCTGACGCTTGGGCCAGCCGCGCGCCGCGGTACAGCTCGCCGGCGTCGCGCCCCATCCGCTGCCATTCCCCCGCCGCCTCCGTCAGGTGGCGGTGGACCCGCAGCCCCTCCCGGTCCTCCTCCAGCCACTCCTGCAACGTGGGCCACTCGCGGATCAACGCCTCGTGGGCCACCTGGACCGTCTCCCTCTCGGTGGTTATCAACCGGGCATCGGCCAGGGTGCCCAGCACGGCCTCCACGGCGGTCGCCTCCTCGGGGCGGGGGAAGAGCTCCTCCAGCGCCGCCCGGCGGCGGGTGTCCTCCGTGCCCTCGCCCAGCTCCGTCAGCCGCAGGAAGATGTTGCGGGCGATGGCCTGCTGCCGTTCGTCCAGCCGCCGGTAGACGTTCTCGGCCGTCTCGGCGATGGCACCGCGCACGCCGCCCGCCTCGGCATAGCCCTCCAGCGTGAGGGCGTGGCCGCGGCGGCGCTGCCACGTCTCCAGCAGGGCGTGGGAGAGCAATGGCAGCGCGCCAGGCTCGTCGCCCACGTCGCGCAACAGCAGGTCGACCAGCCCCGGCTCGAACCGCCAGTCGCCGGCGTGGGCCGGTTCCTCGATGGCGCGCCGGAGTTCATCCGGCGTCATCGGGCCGATGTAGGCCTGGTGCTTCTCCAGGGCGTCGCGCAGGTTCTCGAACTGGGCGCAGTGGTGGTAAAAGTCGGCCCGCAGGGCGATGACGACGATGGCGGGACCGGGACCCCCACCCGAGCCCTCCCCCTGTGAGGGGGAGGGAACGCCTGCGGCGGTGAGCAGGTTGTCCACGAAGGCCCGGCGCTCGCCCGCGTCGCGGCACTGGGTGAACAGCTCCTCGAACTGGTCTACCACCAGGAGCAGCCGCTTGCTTCCCCC
>JAFGIH010000334.1 GCA_016929985.1 Thermoleophilia bacterium
GCAGGCGGTCTCTATGAAGTCGCGGTAGACGGCGTCTACATCCGGAAACGACGACTTACCGGTGACCAGAGGCACGTTCTGCCACAGGACGAGCATCTTGGTGGCTTGGCCGCGTTTGAGGATGTCCGCGGGGCCGAAGGAGCCGTCGACATATCCCGATATGACTCCGGCTGCACTCAGATACCCGATGGCGTCGTAGGCGGGCATCGACTGATCGACGTCGGGGAAGCTCGGCGCCCGCGCCTGCGCCGAAGCGGGCGTGAAGACCAGCCACACGAGCGCGAGGAGCAGGGCCGCAACAAGGAACGCGACCGGAGCACGACGCCCCAGTCGGGCGATGGGCCGAAGTGTGTCCACAGCCAAGGTCACTACAGTCCGATACTCCCCTCAAGCAACCGCATGAGGCGGGCCATGACCGTGATGGCCTGCGCCCGCGTGCAGTTCTCCACCGGGTGGAAGAGCCCGTCGTCGCCACCGCACATGAGACCCAACTGATCGACTACGAAGATCGCACCCTGCGCCCAGTAGTCCGGCGGCACGTCGGCATACAGGAGGTAGGAGGCATCGCCCGCCCACGCCGAGTCGCCGCCACCGCCCAGCGCCCGGCAGATCATCGTGGCCATCTGCGCCCGGGTCACCAGTTCTTCCGGCGAGTACGAGTAACCTCCGGTGCCCTGCACCAGGCCCAAGCGGGCGGCCGTCTCTATCTCGTAGTAGGCCCAATGGTCGGGGGCGACGTCAGTGAACGTGGGGTTGACTTGCACAGGGGAGTTCTGCAGGTTCTTGAGGCCGTCGGGAGCCATGGCCCGCACCAGATACGATGCGAAGCGGGCCCGTGACACCTTCGAGTAGGGACGGAACCTCTCGTCTGGCTGATCAGGAACGACCCCGGCCACCCGAGCCAAGGCGAAGTCGTCGTAGAACCAGTCGGTGGTCATCACATCGGTGTAGCCGGGCACCTTCTTATCGCCGGGTTTCGCGGGCGGGACCGTGGTCGCCGTGGTGGTGGCCGTGGTCGAGGTGGTCGACGTGGTGGAGGTGGTCGCTGCCGGGTCGGCCGCCGTCGTCGTGGTAGTGGATGTGGGTGTCGACGTCGAGCCCGGGTCGGCGATCATCTCAGCCACCGGCGGCCGTCCGGCGGCCTCCCATTCGGCCAGGGTAGGAGCAGCCTTGAGACTTGGATAAGGGTCGATCGAGCTGGGAGTACGGGTCTGTCCGGAGCTCGCCGACTTGTAGCCGCCCAGATGTATCTCGAAGTGCAGGTGGCTGCCGCAGTCTTCGGCGTTGCCGCTGTCTCCCGCATAGCCTATGAGATCTCCTGCCTTCACGCGGGAGCCGTTGGTGAGACCTGGAGCGTAAGCGTACTGCACGCCGCCCTTCCCATCGTCGGTACCCGGCGTATCGTTGTTCAGGTGGATGTAGAAATAGTCGTTGCCGTCGTCACCGCGCAGCAGGATGTTGTAGTAGGGGAGGTTGTTGTAGCTGGAAGGCTTGCCGGTGGTGTTGAGCCAATCGAGCTTGCCGTCGACGACGGCGATGATGGGCGCCATCTTGGGCACCATGATGTCGTTACCGGCATGGGTGCGGCCACCGGAGCGGGCCTGGCCGAAGGTGTTGGTCCAGTTGACCCGGTCGACGAGGGGGAAGAGGATCGGCACGACGGGGGCGCCCGACGCTTGGGCGACAGCCGGCGAAGCGACCGACGCGGCCTCACCCCGCTCGGCGGGGAACACGGCCAGGGAGAGAGCAGCGAGTAGCAGAACCGCCACGACCCAGATCGGGAAGTGAAGCCCTCTCCGGCCATGTGAGACGCCCAGAAAGCCCCTTGGCGGCTGCGCCAGGTGTCTTTCCTTGTGGTTGGATCCTGTCGCTGCCATATCTATCTACTCTCTTGCTTACGCCGTCAGGCGGATTTGTCCTCCCGCCGCGAACGCTTCAACACCGCCCGCAGCATGTCGACCGTCTCGGCAAGCTCGGGCATTTTACCAAGCTTGGCGGCCAGGAGAAAAGTCAACACCCCTACCACGATCCCCACGGCGAGCCTCACGGCATAGCCGCTGGTAGTCGCATCCACCTCGTTTTGCAGGGCAAAATCCACGGCCCAGATCACCACTCCCATGACCGTGGAAGCGCCCAGGACGCGCAGGAGCGAGATGGCCGTCCGCCCTATTCCGATCACTCCGATCTTGCGTCGCAACAGCAACATGAGCACCAGGAAGTTGATGACAAGAGCCACCGTCATGCCCAGGGTCAGACCTCCGACACCGAGGAACTGCATGAACAGGTAGGCGAGACCGACGGTGATGACCACTGTGAGCACGCTGATCTTCACCGGCGTGCGGGTGTCGCGGTAGGCGTAGAAGACGCGGGTGACCGTGTCGCGGCCGGCGTACGCGTAGAGCCCCAAGGCCAGGAAGAGGAGGGCCCAGGCGGTGCGCGCGGTGTCGTCGGGCTTGAACTCGCCGTGCTCCAGCAAGAGCCCGATAAGCGGATAGCGCAGGAGGATGACGGCCACCGTGGCCGGTATCAGCAGGAATCCCATGAGCCGCAGGGCGAAGTCGAGGGTGGCCTTGACTCGTTCAGGCGCCTTGGTGGCCACCTGTTCTGAGAGCAGGGGGAAGATGGGGACGCTTATCCCAGCTACGAACAGCCCCAAGGGGAGTTGGAACAGCTTGTCGGCATAGTTGAGACTGGAGATGGATCCCTCCTCGAGATACGAGCCGAGCAACTGGATGATGAAGACACTCACCTTGCCGACCGCCGAGCCGATGAGGATGGGCCACACCATCCCCCCCACCTCGCGCACGCCCGGGTCGTGCCAGTCGATGCGCGGACGCCAGCGGATCTCCTCACCGCGCAACCCTGGAAAAAGCACGAAGAACCCGACCACCCAGCCGGCCACAGAGCCGACGGCCAGCGAGGTGATGCCGACCTGGCCGGAGAGGGCGACGGTGATGACCAGGACGACCACCGTGCCCACAGCGGGAGCGAACGCGGCCAGCGCGAAGCGCCTCAGCGAGTTGAGCATGCCTACGAGAAGACCCGTGAGCCCCTCGAACACGAAGCCGATCATGAGGATGCGGAAAAGGAAGACGCCCTTGGCAGTGATGTCGTCGTCGAGACCGGGCCCGATGAGCGGGATGAACCAGGGGGCCAAGATCACCAGGATCACGCTGACCGCCACCAGGATCAGACAGATGATGTTGCCGATGTTGATGGAGAGGTCCCAGGCCTCGCGTTTGCGGCCCAGGGCCAGACGGTGGCTGAACAACGGCACGAAGGTGGCGGTGAGCGCCCCGGCCACCATGAGAGTCAACAGATAGGGCACCTTGTAGGCTAGGAAGAACGCGTCGGTATCGCCCTTGCCCCCAAAGAAGTCGGCCACCACGATGTCGCGCGCCAGCCCGAGCAGCCGCCCCACCAGCGTAGCTGCCACGATGACGAGGGCTGCCTTGCCGACCACGGAACGGACGGAGCGGCCGGGATCGGACGCGGCGCCTACTGTGACGTCCGGGACGGGCGTCTCGCGTGCGGTCTCAGCGCCCGGAACGGTGCCGCCGCCGGCCTCGACGTCCTTCTTCTTGGGAGGCTCGCTCACGCTCGGTCCGGCGGGCGCGGGCGCCGGGTCCGCCTAGGAGGCCGGCCGAGAATGCTTGAGCCTCTGCCGGCCCCACCTGCGAGTGCCGGCCCGGCCGGGACCTTGCCCGCGGTGGCGAGCTGCACGGCCAGTCCCGCAGTGCGACCCGCTTCGGCACGGAGCGGCGCGACCGCGCGCGCGAGCGCCGCGCGTCGCGCAGGGAGGTCGTTCGCGGTGTCGATGATGGCGTCGATGAGGTCCTGAGCGCCTGAGGGCCGCGCGGCCGCGGCTGACTGTCCGGCGCCCCCGCCGCTCGCGCCGGCGGGGGCGCGTTCGAGGTCATCGACCTTCACGGTCCACCAGAGTTGGCCCGTCTGCCGGGCGAAGGCCCTGGTCTTGGGGTCGTAGTCGACGACCACCGCGGGAGTGCCGGCAGTGGCGGCGAGGATGCCGCTGTGCAGCCGCATGGCCACCACGAGCTCGGCCGCACCGAGCACCGCGGCCAACAGGGCGGGGGAGCTCACCGGGGGCAGGACATGGGCGCGGCCGGCGAAGCCCGGCCGCGCCGCGAGGGTCTCGCAGACCGGCGGGTCCTGTATCTCATGGAAGGGCACGAGCAGGATCTCGAGGTCCAGAGCGGCTCCTGCCTGCTCGAGAGCTTCCCCCAGGGCCTCCAGATAGCCGGTGCGCCCCAGCCACGGCCGTGGACAGACCGCCAGGTATCGCGACCCGGGCGCCATGCCGCAGCGGCCCAGTTCGGCTTGGGCCTCCGCGGGATCCGCCGGGGTCAATGCATAAGCGGGATCCGGCACCACCAGTTGCACCGGGGCCCGCACGCCCACCTCGTAGGCCAAGCGAGCCGAGCCGGGGTCGCGCCAGGTGACGGCCTGTGAAGCCGAGGCCGCCCGGGCCACCATGCGCCGCGCGGAAAGGGTGTGGAGCGGCCCCAGCCCCTGCGCGTACCACATCACCGGCAGGCCTTGAGCGCGTGCCATCAGCACGATGGAGAGGAAATAGGGCAGGGGTCGCAGTTTGCCCTCTCGGAGAAGGAACGAGCGGCCGTGCAACTCGAAGTCTGCCTCGTGGAGGAAGCTGCCGCCGCCGCTGATGAGCAGGTCGGCCGTCCTCATGACGATGCGGATACGGGATGGCGAGCGCAGGCTGGTGGAGACCGCCTCCAGCCGTCGCCCGGCGCCGTGGCGCCGCTCGGTGTCGGCTGGGTCGAACGAGAAGACGGTGAAGCACGCCTGGGGGTCGCGACGCTCGATCTCCTGCAGGATACCGGCCAGGATGGCCTCGTCGCCGGCGTTCTTCTCGCCGTAGTAACCGCTGACGAGGTACCTCATCCGCCACCACCTAGGGGCCGCTTTCGGCGGGGGGGACCGTAGTCCTCCGGCGACCAGCGCAGCACCTGAACGGCATACCGGGGGAGCACCATCTGTCTACGCAGGCGGCGCGGGTCGCTCGCCAAGCGGTAGAGCCACTCGACTTTGGCCCGCTGCGTCCAGGCCGGAGCACGCTCCACCATGCCCGCCCACACATCGAAGCTGCCCCCCACCCCCAGCCCCACATGGGCACCCAGGCGCTCACGATGGCGATGCAGGAACAGTTCCTGGCGCGGCGCCCCCATGGCGGCGAGCAATATCCGGGCGCCCGAATCGCGGATGCATCCGACCACGGCTTCCTCGTCGGCGGAGGTGAAGTAGCCGTTTCGTACCCCGGCGACTCGCAAACCCGGGAACCGTTCTGTCTGCCGCAGGGCAGCTTCCTCCGCCACGCCTTCGGCCGCCCCCAGGAAGTACACGGGAAGACCCTGCGCGGCGGCCAGTTCGAGCACCCGCTCGGCCAGATCGATGCCGGCCACTCGCTCGAGAGTCCTGGCGGCCGCGGGTTCGCCGGGTCCGGCGGACCGCCGCGCGCCCTGACGTCCCGCGGCCCAGACCGCTCCCACGCCGTCCGGATAGGTGAGGTCGGCCGCCCATAAGGCCTCCGCGGCGGCTGGGTCGTGCTGAGCGCGCATGACGAGCTCGGGGTTGAACGACACCGCCATGGCCGTGCCGCCTGCCGGCGGTGTGCCGGCGGCCTTGGTGATGACCCACTGCGCGGCCTGTTCCAGCGTGACCACATCCATAGGAAGTCCTAGGACCGAGATAGACTGCCAGGGCGGCTCCTCGATGGCTTCGGGCTGAGCGTCGGCCAAACCCCCGCCCAACGTAACTCCAGTCCGCTCCAGTGGACCGGCGGCCGCGCGCCGGTAGACCTCCGCATATGCGGCCGCCGCCCGCAGGTGGGAGTGGTTTGCTACTACATAGTCGTAAGCGGCTGCGGCCAGCCGGCGGCCGAGGTCGGGATCGGCGGCCAGCCGCAGGATGGCCGCCGCCAACGCCTCTGCGTCGGCCGGCACCAGCAGGCCGGTCTCGCCGTCCGCCACCA
>JAFGIH010000335.1 GCA_016929985.1 Thermoleophilia bacterium
GCCCCGCCAATAGGTTGTCCCGTGGTGAAGTCCAGGAACTGGCCCGATATAGCCACCTGCAGCGGAGCGACGGTCGGATCGGCCGCGGCAGCCGGGGAGGCCGGCACGAGCGCAAGCGCAGAGAAGGCAAGGACGGCCACGCAGAGAAGCGCGACCACCCCGAGAACAAGGGGCCACGTCCTGTCGCGGGAGTGCGGTTCGATCAACATCGTCCGCATTATACGGGGAAGCCGGCGGGCGTGACCGGCCGGCCGACCGGCCGGCGCCAGAGAGCCAGCGTGCAAGCGGCGAAGACGATATGCCCCCGGATAGGCCCAGGTGGCCGCCGGCTGTGAGGAGGGAGGCGGGCAAGCTCGGCCTGCTCGGGGTCGTCCGGTGTTTGGCGCAACCCCCGTTGCAGAAGAAGCGATGCCGCGTATAGCACGAGTGACACAAGCGGAAGTGGGGGCTGCTGAAGGCATGGATGCTTCCATCGTCCTGTGCGGTCCGGCCGGGCAGGGCGTGCAAACCGCCGAGCAACTGCTGGTCGCCATATTTCGACAGGCGGGCTTGAACGTCTTTGCGACCAAGGAGTACATGTCGCGGGTCCGGGGCGGCAGCAATTCAACCACGATCCGTATCTCCCCTGACTGCGTGCGGGCACTGGTCGGTCGGATGGATATCTTTGTACTCTGGCGTCGCGGCGCATTGACATGGGCCCGCTGGAGGAGTCCTTCGGGGATGAGCCCCGGCGGTGAGCCCGAAATGCTCTTTGACCCACGTCCTGGCAGGTACACGTCACGGCCTGCCGATGCTGCAATGTGACTGAGCGCCTCGCGCGCAAGCGCTAGGTCTTCGCGCCGATCCAGGGCGCGCCGCCGCCAGGGCCCTGTCGGTTGTGGAGCATCTGCATGCCCTGCTCCTCATCGATGACCACGACGCGAGCCTCAGGATCGCTCGGCCGCCCCGGGCCACGCCCCGCCGGTATGCTCATCTTCTCTCCGAACTTTCTCGGTTTGGTCTCCCCGCCGAACAAGGCAGCGAGGTGATCCGGATCCTCCAACACTATCCCACCCGCCTCCACGAGGAGGCAGTCGGGGGAAGCCTCAGGCGCGGGAAGGGTGGCATCGAAGATGGCCCTGCCCAACTGGAGTAGCTCCGCGCGCGTCGCCTTCTGCCCTGGGGGAGCGGACAAGCCGGCGACCGAGTTCTCTGTCGCCGCGTAGCGGTCTGCCAAGGGAAGCATCCAGGGGTCATGGGCCACCATCGACATGAGCAGCAGATCGGCGAATCTCTTCATCACGCTCTCCTCCTCTCGCCTCGAATCGTCTGCGCCACCACCGCGCCGGCTACGAGGCCGGAACTGAGCGCCCATGACAGTGGAGTGCCGAACAGGTGCTCGTCTTTCCCCAGCCAGCCGCTGGTGACCACGCCCGCCGCCAACAAACCCTTGATCGGCCGCGCCTGCGGGTCGAGCACCTCTAAGCGCTCGTTGACACGCAAGGGACCAACCGTGTCGATCATCAGCGGACGGAACTTGAGCGCATAGAACGGCGGCGTTCTCAGTGGACGGAGGAACGCCGGATCCTTCGCGAGGTATCCATCGCAACCCTCTTCACATGAGAGGTTGTACCGCGAGATAGTGGCGCATAGGACGTCCGGCTCGGCGCCGATCCATGTGGCGATCGCGTTCCAGTTGTCGCCCGCGACGCTCCAGTCGCGGTTGGCGGGGTCGGCCAGCGTCGTACGCAGCTGCTTGCGATACCCGTGTGGAGTTACAGCGTCGCTCCCCTCTTCGCCGGAGCACGGTTCCGGCGAGAACGGGTCCGGCTGGTCCATGAGCTCCCGGATCAAGGCGTCGTCGAAGAGGGCGAAGCCGAGCATGCCCGGCTGCGCGACGAGCGTGTTGGTAGACGCGTTGACGGTGCCAAGCGACTCATCCAAGAAGCGTTCGCCGCGCTGGTTGACCCATACGCAGGTCGCCTCCACGGCCCCCCGGTACGGTAGGTCGCGCTTGCCCGTCTTGAAGCTGTAGCAGTTCTCCTTGATGAGGAAGCACCGCCCATCGATGGCCGCGCCCGCGCTCTCGGCAATTCGAATGCCGTCGCCGGTGAGGCGCTTAGAATCCGTCCAGTACACCGCTTCGTCGTATGTGGCGCCAAAGTGGTGGTCGAGTAACTCGCGGTTGCCGGTGAAACCGCCGGTGGCAATGATCACGTGCCCTGCCGAAACGACCAGCTCTTCCCCATCACGGTTCCTGGCGAGTACGCCGGCGATTCGCCCGTCGTCATCACGCGTGATCCCGTAGACTTCCACGCCCGTGACGAGCGTACCGCCGGCTATCTCGAACGCATCGGCGAGGCTGTCCATCACTCGCCCGAAGCTCCCGGGCGGGCTGGGACCCTCCGCAGGCTCGACAACCAGGTCGCGGCCGGGCGCACAGCGGTACAGTGCCCCGTGCTCCTCCAGCCAAGCGATTGTCTTGCTCGACTGGTCGATGAACAGCCTCACGAGCCCCGGGTCGACGCCGTCGTAGTGGTGATAGGCCATCGTCTCGCGGAAGACGTCGGCGGCGTGGACGTCAATTCCCGCCTCCAACTGGAGACGGCTCCCAACGGCGAACAACGTCCCGCCGGCCATGGCAGCGTTGCCGCCGATCCTCTTGCGCTTCTCGAGTACGACGACGCGCTGGACGCCCTGGTCGAGTGCCGTTATCGCGGCGGGCAAACCCGCCCCGCCGGCGCCGACAACAACCAGATCGGCAGCAAGGGCGCTCATCTGGCCTGGCTCCCTTCGGACTCGAACGTCTTGTAGGGAGCCGGCGGCTCGGGCTGCAGCACCGGTGTGACGTCCACCGAGTAGGGCTGGTTGAAAGTCACCGGGCCGTCGGGCGCATGCATGCCCGGCAGCGTCTCACCCAATGGCTGCAGGTGCGCAGGTCGGTTGATCGAGGAGTCGACCCAATCCTGGTCGTACGGCGTGCGGAACGTGGTCAGGACGTGCAGGTGCCAAATCTTCCACGCGCCGCGCTCTTTGACGAAGTCGACGGCATAGCGGCCCCACGACCAGTGCGCGATCGGCGTGCGACCGGGTACCGGGAACGTCTCGTGGCCCGGGGAGATCCATACGCCCTTGGCCGTGTTGCCGTCGTCTGCGATCTCGATCACCTCGGTCGTCAGACAATGCTCCACCAGCAGGCCGGGCTCGACCGGCGGCATGCCGTCTACGTAGGCCTTGCGGATCGACTCAAGACCTTTCCACACCCCGTAATCCTCAGCCTCAAACGTCATGCCGGGGGTCTCCTGCGCCCAACACTCATCCAGCTCACGCCCATGTAGACTGGCCGCATGCAAATATGCACGCCGGCCCATCAACTGTTTGATCTCATGGATGCTCTCCAGACGTTCGAGGCGCTCCAGTACCGTGGATTCCTCATTGGCTTGTGACACAGTTTGTGTTCCTTCCTTTTGTGGCTTCGGGATGCCCGGAGCGATGGTCGCAAAGGTGACATGCGACGGTGCGGCCATCCGAGGTGACGTCAGCGGGGCGCACGGCCCAGCAGACCTCCGCGTCGCGGGGACACCGCGGGGCGAACGGGCAGCCTTCCGTCGGCGGCGGCGCGGCGGCTGCGCATGTCGTTGAGAAAGTCTCGGCGCGACGGCAGACGCGCTCGCGCTGTGCACGAGGGTCGGCGACCGGCGCCGCAGCGATCAGGGCCTTCGTATAGGGATGAAGCGGGGCGTCAACCACCGCAGCCGTAGGCCCTTGCTCCATCACGCGACCCCGATAGAGCACGACCACACGCTCGGCAATGGCCCGCACCACGGGGATGTCATGCGCGATGAAGAGGAAGGCGATCCCGCGCTCGCGGCTGAGTGTGATCAACAGCTCAAGGATCTGCCTCCGTGTGATGACGTCAAGCGCGCTGGTCGCCTCGTCACAGATGACGAGACGAGGGGAGGCGGCTAGTGCGCGGGCGATAGCGATGCGCTGCCGTTGCCCTCCTGAGAAGACATACGGGTAGCACCGGGCGGCGTCCGCCGGCAGGCCGACGCTGTTCAGCAAGCGAGTGACTTCGCCACGCGCCACTGTGGCTTCCAGGTGCCCTCGGACCTCCAGCGGCTCCGTGAGGGTACGGCCGATCGTGCGTGCGGGGTTGAGCGATCCAAACGGGTCTTGGAAGACGACCTGCAGCTCCGTAGCCTGCGCACCCCGATCCTCAGCCGGGATATTAGTCACGTCCCGCCCGTCGAGGAGGATGGATCCGCCGTTAGGTCGAACGAGCCCTAAGATCGCGCGGCCGATCGTCGACTTGCCCGATCCGGACTCACCAACAAGCGCAACGGTCTCGTGTGCGCTGACAGAGAACGAGACACCGTCCACCGCACGTACGGGCACACGGTGCCAGCCGCGGGCACGGAACTCCACACACAACTCCTCGACCTCCAGAAGTCTTCCGGCGGTCGTCATAGCGCAACCAGCTTCGGCATGCAGTCGATCAACAAACGTGTGTAGTCGTGCTGTGGATTGAGAAGAACGTCCTCGGCCGATCCTTGCTCGACGAGCCGGCCGTCGCTCATCACGGCGACGCGGTCACAGATGTCCGCGACAACGCCGAGGTCGTGCGAAACGAGTAGCAGTGTCATGTTGAAGCGCTGCCGGAGGTCGCGGAGGAGGTCGAGTATTTCCGCCTGGATAGTCACGTCGAGAGCAGTCGTCGGCTCGTCGGCGATGAGGACCCGCGGTTCACCGGTTAGCGCTACCGCGATCGCGACTCGCTGCGCCATGCCGCCGGAGAGCTGGTGCGGGTAGCAGCGTGCGACCGTGTCGGGCGCAGCGATCCCGACGAGCTCGAGCAACTCGAGCGCCCGCGCGCGCGCTACAGTACGACTCAGTTTGTGGTGCGTTCGCAACGGCTCGCTCAGCTGCGACCTGACCGTGAAGCAGGGGTCAAGCGCGGCCATCGGCTCCTGCGGTATGTATGCGACGCCTTTGCCACGTAGCGCCTCCTTTTCCCGCTCACCCAGGGTCACGAGATCCTTCCCCTCAAGAATGATGCGGCCTGCGGTGACATGACCGGATCGCGGAAGCAGCCCAAGGATGGCCAGTGCGATCGTGGTCTTGCCCGAGCCCGAGCCGCCCAC
>JAFGIH010000336.1 GCA_016929985.1 Thermoleophilia bacterium
GAAGTACGTCTTGATGGACGACTTGTAGCGCAGATTCTCCAAACGCTGCCGCTGGGCGATGCGCACTCGTTTGCGCTGCTGCTTCGTATTAGCCAATCTTCATTCCTCCCGTCTTCCCATAAAAGTCGCAGCAGTCTAGCATAACGGTCGCACATGGGCAATGAGACCAAGAAGAGACTCGCCTTGGCGGCCGCCTTCCTGATGGTGGCGACCGCCGGCTCCCGCATCCTGGGACTGATCCGGGAGGTCATCTCGGTCTACTACCTGGGCATGGGTGCGGAGATGGGCGCCTTCACGCAGGCGATAAGGGTCCCCAACCTCGTGCGCACTCTTCTGGCCGACACCGCCTTGTCGGCTGCCTTCATCCCCGTGTTCTCGGCCCTACTGGAGAAGGGCCGTCGCCGCGAAGCCTGGCAGGTGGCCTTCACGGTGACGGTGGCAGCTGCTGGTGCATTGGGCGTGATCACGGTCCTGGGGATCGTCTTTGCTCCCGAGGTGATCAAGGTCGTGTCTCCCTCGTGGACAGACAAGTACCCGGACACGGTGCAACTGGCCGTGCATCTGATGCGCATCATGTTCCCCACAGTTCTCGTGATGGGCATCGCTGGGATCTTCATGGGGATCCTGAACTCGTACAACCATTTCTCGATGCCTGCGGTGGCGCCCATCGTCTGGAACATCATCATCATCATCGTGGTGGCGGTCTTCTCCGCGCGCTACGGGTTCGAGGCGCTGGCCTGGGGAGTGATGCTGGGCACCATCGCTGAGCTTCTCATACTCGTACCGTCCGTCTGGAAGCGCCGCTGGCGCCGGGGCGTCGAGCCCTTGACCGACGGCGCCACACTCATCGACGGCGCTGCGCCGGACGATGGCCGCTCGCCGTGGCGTCTGGCTCTGCGTAGCCCGGAGGTGAAGCAGATCGGCATCCTTCTGGGGCCGGTGATACTGAGCCTAGGTATCGTCAACTTCAACTCCTTCATCGGGGGAATGTTCGCGTCGCTCCTCGGCGAGGCTCACCCCGCCTACATCGAGAAGGCGTTCCGTCTCTTCCAACTCCCCCAGGGCATGTTCGCCATCGCCATCGGGACGGTGCTGTTCCCGGCCCTCTCGAGACACGGCGCGGCCAAGCGCATGCGCGAGTTCCGTGAGGACCTCTCCCTGGGCGTCCGGCAGATCTTCTTCGTGACCCTGCCGTTCGCGGCCTTCTTCTCAGTGCTAGCCGAACCCACGATCAGGCTCATCTATGAGTACGGCGAGGTGGTGGGAGACGAAGCGGCCATCTCCGGAACGAGCTCCGCGCTGCTCTTCTTCAGCGTCGGCATGGCGTTCGTGAGCGTGAACACCCTGCTCAATCGGGCCTTCTACAGCATCCGGAAGTCTTGGGTGCCGCTGGTCATGGGTGGCGCCAACCTGGCGGTCAACGCGGCCATCATGCTGCTGCTCTACAAGCCCATGGGGGTGGGCGGCATCACGCTGGCCACCTCGGTGGTGAGCATCATCAACTTCTTCGGTCTCATGGTTCTGCTCGGCCCCCGCATCGGCGGGGTGGATGCGCGCCGGGTAGCCTGGTCGGCAGGGCGGGCGATCATCGCGCTCATCCCGTTGTCAGGCGTGGCCTACGGAGTGTGGTACGGCTTGGACACCGCTCTTGGCCAGGGTCTGTGGCAGAAGATCGTCTCGGTGGTCGTAGCCTATATAGCCGGCGGCGTCGCCTACGTGCTCGCTGCCTGGGCCCTGCGGATGCCCGAGTTGCGCGATGTAGTGGACATCATCCGGCGCCGGCGCCGGCCGCGAGAGGTCGACGAGGTCATCGACACGAGCGCCCCGGAGTGAGAGCCCGGACTCTGCTCCCAGGAGCGCGAGGTCAGAGAAACGAAAGTTGCCGGATTCGCACCGAGGCGGGTTCACCG
The DNA here is from genome assembly GCA_016929985.1 of Thermoleophilia bacterium. The sequence goes on from JAFGIH010000336.1 coordinate 1,911, forward strand.
GTCGGACCGACGCAGCGGTCTCGTCCTGCCGCTTTCGCTTCGTAGAGTCTCGCATCGGCAAGGCTCAGGAGGGCCTCGACGGAGAACTCCTCACGCGGGAATTCCGAGCTGTCGGCGACACCGCAACTGCAGGTGAACTCGATGTCGTGACCCTCGAATGTGAGGGCTGTACTCCGAACGACCTCCAAGAGGCGCTCGATCATCGCGATGGTGTCCGGTCCCGCTGAGTTTCTGGACATCAACATGAACTCCTCGCCGCCGCAGCGGGCGAGGAGATCGTACTCCCGGGTCAGCGAGCCGACCATGCGCGTGAACTCCTTGAGCGCGAAGTCGCCCGCGCGGTGACCATACGTGTCGTTGATGGCCTTGAAATGGTCGAGGTCGAAGATAGCCACGCAGAAGTCGGTCTCCCCCCGCGAGTATTCCGCGGCCGTCTCAGCCAGGCGCTCGAAGATGTAGCGCCGGTTGTACACCTCGGTAAGAGGGTCGCGGATGGCGAGCTCGCGGATCTGCCGTTCCATGGCCTTCTTCTCGGTGACGTCGCGGCATACACAGAAGATGTACTTCTCACCGCCGATCACGGCCCCGTTGCTACTGATCTCGACCTCAAGGAGCGAGCCGTCTTTGCGGCGGTGGCGTGTCTCGATGACATCACCGGCTTTGTCGACCTCGTCGATCATGACGAGGAGCTCCTCCTTCGTGTACTGGGCGTCCCAATCCCAGATATGGAGCTTGCAGATCTCTTCCATAGAGTAGCCGAGCATGCGGGCGTATCTCTCATTCGCCTCGTAGACGGCCCCACCCTGGTTCATGACGACGATGCCGTCCCTGGACTGCTCCACAAGGATGCGCCGGCGGGTGATCTCATCCCTGAGCCGCTCCTCGGTCACGGCGTGCTCGGTGATGTCTTTGATGTGGCCGATGGCTCCCGTGACGCGACCGTCGGGATCCTGGAGGCGGTACATGTTCACCTCGTACCACATCGCGGGTACCTGCTGGGGCGGGTGGCAGAAGGTGCGTTTCGGCGGCGCGCAGGAGCCAGACCCCGCGAGCAGGGGACACGCTGGGCAGCGCTCGGTCCTGCGGTGGAAGGCCTCGTAGCACTTCTTGCCGACCAGGGGCAGCTTGTGCGAGAGGTTGTCCTCCAGGGTCTTGTTCGCCGTGACGATGTTGAAGTCGGCATCCATGAAGACGATGCCGTCCTGGATGGTGTCGAGAAGGTGCTCTAAGAGGAGTTGTCTATCCATGGCTTAGAGGTGATATCGGCATCCTGACCGAAGTCGTGAAGTGCGCGTGCGGCCGACTCGTCGAGAGGCCGGGCCATGAGCAGGTCATTCTGGACGTCGTCGCCCAGGAGGAACGATTGGCTGCCCACCACCTGGAACCCCCACTTCTGGTAGAACGCCAGGGCGCGGTAGTTCTTCTCCCACACGTCGAGCCACACGACGTCGCAGCCTCTCATCGTCGCGAGGCCGAGGGAGGCCCGCATGAGCGCCGCGCCCACGCCTCTTCCGATCCATGGTCTGTCTGCGTAGAACCGCGCGATCTCGACCGGTTGCCGGCCTTCAGCGCAAGGTCGTGACTCACCGAACCGCAGTCTGGCGTAGCCCACGGGCGTCTCGCCTGCCTGCGCGACCAGGAAGATCGAGCGTGGGTCCTGCAGCTCGCATGACTGGACGGCGGGACTGAAGGCCGAGGCGAGGTAGGCGGCCATGTCGGCCTCGGTGTTGTCCGCGGCGAAGGTGTCGAAGAACGTTCTCGCGCCCAGTTCGGCGAGTAGGGGGGCGTCTTGCGCAGTGGCGGCGCGGATGATCGGGGGTGGCCCATCCATGATCGGGAATGCTACCAGTTGTGGCCGCGTGCGGCCGGGAGGCGGTCAGAGACCTGTCGTTGGCATGTCTGACGGCGGCAGGGCTGACGGCTACAGGGCTGACGGCTACAGGTCTGCCGGGTCGGCGAAGCGGTAACCGTTCTTGCCCGCGTTCTTGGCCCGGTACATCGCGGCGTCGGCCAGTCTGATCAGGCGGTCGGGATCCTGGCCGCAGACCAGGCACAATGCGATCCCTACGCTGGCTCCGACCGAGGTCTGCCGACCGTCGTCGAGTGTCACAGGCTCCGCTACCTTGCTGATGATCTTCTCCGCGATGCGGGCGGCGTCGCCCTGGTTATGCAGGCCACCCATCACGATAAGGAATTCGTCTCCTCCGAAGCGGGCCACCGTATCGGTCTCGCGGACACAGGAGAGGAGGCGTTCGGCCGTCTCCCGCAAGACTCGATCGCCCGCTTCGTGACCGAAGGTGTCGTTCACTGCCTTGAAGCCGTCCAGGTCGACGAACATCACGCCGACCTGGTTCCTCTGCCGGCGCGCCAGGCCGAAGGCCATGGTGAGGCGATCCTTGGCCAGGCCCAGGGTGGGGAGATCGGTCAGGCTGTCGTGGGTGGCGAGATGCCGGATCCTCTCCTCGATCTCTTTGCGCGCGGTGATCTCGGTGACCATCGCGCAGACCCCGTGGACGCTGCCGTCGTCTTCATAGACAGGGAACCTGATGGCGATGAAGAACCGCTTGCCGCTCTCGTCTTCGAGGGCCTCTTCCGTCTCCAACTCCCCCTGCGACTGCATGGCTCTGAGGTCGTTGGCGCGCAACTCTTCCGCAACAGGACCGGGGAAGAGGTCATGGTCGGTCTTGCCGATGCAGTCCTCGCGCCGGACGCCAAGGACCTCTTCCCATTTCCTGTTGACGAGTTCGTAGCGGCCGTCGAGGTCTTTGAGTGAGATGAGTGCACCGGCATGCTCAATGACGTCTGACAGCAGGCGACGGCTTCTCTGCAGCTCCTGCTCCGCCCGCTTGCGGTCGGTGATGTTATCGACGCTGGAGATGATGCATGGTCCCTGGCTCAAGTCGATGACCTGTGCCGAGAAGAGGCCCGTCGACATCTTCCCGTGACTGTCGCGGAAGGGGAACTCTCGCCTGGATATCGTCTTCCCTGCCCGCAGTGTGGACGTGATGAGGGCCCGGTCTTCCTCGCGTCCCCAGAGGCCCAGGCCGACTGTGGAGCTGCCGAGAAGATCTTCTCGCGCATAACCTGTCATCTCCGTGAAGGTGTCGTTGACCTCCAAGAACACGCCGTCCTCCAAACGCGTGATGGCGAGGGCATAGGGCGAGGTCTGGAAGGCCTTGGCGAACTTCTCCTCGCTCCGGCGGAGGTTCTCCTCTGCCTGCTTGGCCTGCGTGATGTCCCGGTGTGACCACATGCGGCCGGCCCGCTTCCCATCGATCACGATGGGGGTGAAGTCGACCAGGAAGGTCCGTCCGTCGCGCATCTCCACGTCGTCTCCCAGGTGGTCGACGCCGGCGGCGACGATGCGGCCGACGCGCGTCATGATGGCGGGCGGGTCGGCATAAGCCGGTGCGATGAGTTCCAGAAACTCGGAAGAAGTCAGCCCTAAGAGCTCGGCAGGACTCTTGTCCAACGAGAACAGGTCGCAGAACTGCTGGTTCACGAGTTCCACGCGACCGTTCTCGCTTGCTAGAACGATCCCGTATACCTGATGGGCCAGCGCCTCTTGATAGCGCCGGGCCTCGAGATCCATGGGCAGGTGCCTCCCGTCTGTCGCTCTGGAGGCAGAGTTCCCATTGTGCGTCCGTCAGTAACCTGTCGATGCCCGTGCGTGCTGCCTCGCCATCGTGGTCCAGCCAGGCGCTTGGCTACCGACGGCGCTGAAGCCCCACTTCTCGTAGAATGCGATCGCACGGTGGTTCTTGTCCCACACGTCCAACCAGATCACATCGCAGCCCTTGTCCTCTGCCATGTTCAGACAGCTCTCCATGAGAGCC
>JAFGIH010000337.1 GCA_016929985.1 Thermoleophilia bacterium
ATGTTCCAGACGCTCATCGACCCCGCCAAGCTCGGGCGGGTGATGTCGCTCTACACGACATCGGCGTTGCTGGCGGCGGTACCGGGCCTGCTGTTGGCGGGGCCGCTGGCCGAGAAGACGGGGGTAGCGCCCTGGTTCGTGATCTCCGGCGCGGCGGTGTTGCTGACCGGTGTGCTGCCGTGGATCATGCCCGCGGTGCGGCGGCTCGACGGGGCCATGACCGGGATGGGACCGAACGGGGTCGATGAAGGCTTCGGTGCACCCGACGCGGGCGTCGGGGAGACTCCCTCCGCTTAGCCCGCGGAGGCGGCGGGAACGCGGCGCTTGAGGAACAGCAGCATGGCCTCGTTGTCGGCGAACGCCTGGACATGGAACGCCTCCCATCCGGCCTCGCCCTGCTCGTTCAGAGTGGCTTGGAAGCCGAGGTCATCGGGCCCGTACTTCTGGAAAGCCACCGGGCCCAAGCTGACCCGGATCACTTGATATTCCCAGCGAGTGGTGTCGTCGTCCCGGGTTGCGCTTTGCTTGCCGCTGTCGCTCATGTCGCCTCCTCGTTAGTCGGTCACATTTCGCTCTCGGCAGCCGGCGGGCAGCCGACCGGAGAGCCAGGTTGTCGGCCGGGCAGGCCCCGCCGGGTGGGCGCTGTCTCGTCTGAGCTGTACCTGCGATGGCATGGCAAACGTGCGCTGGCAGAGGCTGTCTCAGACAACCGTCCTACCTCACCGCAGGTCAAACGGCGCGGTCAAAAACTGCAGCATCGACAGCGGGTACTTGCCCCATGTTGTTCGGGTTGAGCACTCGGACGATGTCAAGAGGTTGCCGACCTTCCACGCGCATATCGAGATCAAGGACCCGGCCAGGCCTAGTCCCTTTGACGATTCTGACTTTCGGTTTCTCCAACGGCCTGCCCACGGCGGGAGGCTCGCACACCACGCCGGTTTCGCCGTTAGTGAGCTCCACCATCGTACCCGGTGGATACAGCCCCATGATATCGACGAAGAGTTTGATCAGTACTGGGTCGCAGACGGTGCCGGCCCGGTCGATCAGATAGTGAAGGGCCTCGTATGGCGTCAGGTTCTTGCGATACACCCGGGCGGTGGTCATGGCGTCGTAGCGATCGGCGATGGTCACTATATTGCCGAAGAGCGTGACGGTGTCCTTGAGTTCTGTCTTTGGATAGCCGGTCATGTCGTAGTCGAGGTGGTGCTCGAAAGCGACTACCACTGCCCTCATGATCGACGGCGAGGGGCGGGAGACCCCGAGGAGGGTGCGGGCGGCATACACTGGGTGCAACCGCATGTCTTCCCATTCATCCGAGTCGAGCGGCCCTTCCTTGTGAAGAACACTTGGCGCCACGTCGACCTTGCCTATGTCGTGAACGAAACCTGCCAAGCAGAGCTCGCTCAGTCGTCCCTTGCTCAGTCCCAGATGCTGGCCGAGCAGGACCGACAAAATGGCCACGTTGGTCGAATGCGATAGAAGGTACTCGTCGAACTTCTTTATTGTCGTCAGCGTCAGCATCGACTGTTCGTCGGCCATGACCTCGTCGATGACAGCCTGGGTGACACGGCGCAGCCGACGGACGTCGATCTGGTCGCCGGATTCGACAGCGTCCTGTATCTCTCTGCCCGCCTGCAGGGCGGCGGCGTAGACGGTCGGTGCGCTCGACACAGGAGCCGGCGCTCCGATCTCCACCTGCACGTTGTGCACTCCGAGCGCCAGCAGCTTGTCGGCAAGATCCGTGGGCCCTCCCGGACCTACCTGGCTAACTGCCAAGACGAACTTGATGAGCTCGTCTGCGGTCAATCCCGCGGTGAAGGTCACCACGGCAAGGCCCCAGGTCTCGAAAAGGTGTATGAGATAGGAGAAGCGTCCGTAGCTGGACACCGTGGTGCGGATCCTGGCCCTGTCGATGAAGACGCAGTGACTGTGCACCCCCACCGACACCGAGTCCGAAGCGCTTAGCCGTTCGGCCAGATGTGAGTGAAGAGAAGCGCAGGCCTGCTGCAGAACGGCGTTGTCGGCCCCGTAGTAGGCGCCGGTCCTGAACGCGACCGCCATGGCCAGGGCCAGGGCCTGGTCACGGCTGGGGGGCACAGGGGCGTCGCCACGTTCGTTCATCGAGGGCTCCCCTGTTGACGAGCAAGAGCCTCCTGCAATGCGCGTTCTGCCTCGCGCTCCAGCTGTGCCCCGCCGGACTTCACGGCTTCGCGAAGCGCCGACAGTGCGAGAGGACCGGGGATGGTAGCCAAGGCTCTCAGCGCAGCGACACGCACGGGTCGAGGGTGGGAGTCGAACAGCTTCGACCTCCAGAGTCTGTCGAGGAGCGGCACGGCCCGCTCACCACCGAGGGCGGCGTAGGTGTTCAGGAAGGCGCCGATCTCATCCGGGGAGCGGGCTTCGAAACCACGACTGTTGATCTCGGCGAGCACCGCGGCCTCATGGGCCGGCCCCCCTATCCGGCCCAGCCCTGACACGGCTAGAACGCGCACTGAGGCATCCTCATCCGACAGGGACCGGGCCAGGAAGCGGGCCGCTCTTGGTCCCCCCAAGGTCGACAGCGTCCGCATCACCTCGCGTCGCACCTGGGCCTCCGGGTGCCGGGTCAATCGATCTAGGTCCTCCATGACCGTCTCGTCACGCGACACGGTCGCCAGTTCGACCGCGTTCCTGACCACGAACCAGCGGTGGTCCCGCATGAGTGGGCCTAGGAGTGTTGCGGGTACTCCGTCTCCGGATCTGAGGAGCGCGAGGAGTCCTCTTCTAATCGCGCGGTCAGAAGTGTCGGTCAGAAGCTCGAGTAGCGCGGGCAGCACCCACTGGCGCACCTGGGCGAGGACGTGCTGGATTTGGGCCGTATCTGTAGCCGAGACCTGCCCCGTCTTCAGGAAGAGCTGGTTCAGGCTCTCCGCCGTGACGCTGTTGGTCAGGACCGAGCCCACGAATCCTGGCGTGCAGCGGCCCTGGACCTCGGATTGCTTCAGCCTCTCGATTAAGAAATCGATTTGGTGCAGGTCCCCGGTCTTCGCATACGTACCGATCACCGTCACCAGCGCACGGTGGAGCCCGTCTCCCTCCTCGATGGGCCATGGGTAGTTTCCCAGGAGTTCGAACAGAACCACCGCGAATTCTTCGAGGGTGGTTGTGGGAAGACCGGCCGCCATATCGCCCCGCGCGGCTTCATCCGCGCTGATCTCCAGGGTATCGAGATCGGTGGCCTTCAGATCCACTACCTCGAGGTTCACCTGCGCTTGCTCGGCTTGCGGCTCTGTGACCGATCTCGCCTCCTCCAGCCTGGTGAGGACCACACCCCTTAGGTCGTCGATGGCCCCTTCGGTCAGCACCTCGCCCTCGAGGAACGGGTCGACGAGTGTGTAGTCGATATGGGCGAAATCGTCCTCCCACAGCGCGGTGGCGAGATCGTAGTCGGCGCTCTCGAGGTCGTCGGCGTGCGCCAGGCGGGAAACGAACGTCTCCAGCTCTTTTGGTTCGAGGCCGGGGCGGAACGAGACAGAGCGTATGCCGTCGCGGAACAAGAGAAAAGCCAGGTTGTCGCGGCTCGCATTGTACGCGTATACGGGCTGTCCGTCCCAGACGAGTTCTTGCTCCTCCACCTCCACGACGAGAGGGCCGTTTGCATTCAGTTGTGTCACGAGGCGATCTGTCAGACCATCGAGTACCTGACGCGACGTGGGGTGGCCCGAGGGGTAGAGGCGGAGGTCGCGGTACGCGCGGTGGAGGTGGAGGCATATGGCACCCACCGTCTGTTGTTGCGCGGACTGCTGGCCTTCAGTCGGCATGCCTGTCAATTCGGGGTACTTGAGACGATTCCTGTTCTCGGACCCCGACATGTCCCTTGGGGGCAGCGAAACCCATATGCAGCGTCGCATGCTGTGCCGGCTCCACAAGTGCGACAGCGTGACTTACGGCGTCATCCTCGGTGACCGGATGGCACGGGGTCTTGGACACGATTCCGCAACAAGCACATCACGATGAAGCAGGCCACGGCGATACCGGGCAAATAGTAAGCGAACGGCACGTACTCGCCGGGCACCGGAGGCGCGGGGACGACCATGGCGAGCAGCCAGAGTATCGGGACGCAGCTTGCCGCCACCAGCAGGGCCGCGGCCGTCTTGGTGGTCGTGTTTCCTCGCATGGCTCCGTAGACAGCGGTGACAACCACAAGCACCAGCGGTGTGTACATGAAGACTGCGCCAAGCAGGCTGCCGTGCATACCTTGCCAGCGCGAGCGCACGAGTATTGCCAAGAGAACCGATACCGCAACGGGCGCGCAGATAATCCATGTGAAGCTGCGCCTTGAGGCGATCGTCGAACGGCCAACCGTTACTGCGCAGAGGAGCAGAAGCAGGGCGACCGGCAGCCACATCGCCAGGATATTGACTTCTCCGACGATGACATCTCCCGTCCACCGTGCGTAATGGGTGTTCAGTTCGCGAAATGCGTCGAAGACTAGAAGCACAAGCACAAGAGACGAGCCAGCGGCTGCGTATAGGCGGCGCCGGGATGCTGCTCCAAAGACCGCAACCGCGGCGCCGAGAAGAGCGAGGAACGACCACCACCCGATCCACTCCAGCCGGCTGGGGAACGCGAAGGCGACGAGGAAGCAGAGCATGGCCACCGAGAGAGGCAACACCAGCCGCTCCAGCGCGGTGCGCCACGGCGCTCCGGTGATGTCGAGCCGCAGCAGTTTGCCACGCTCTCTCACTCCCCCGCACAGCAGGCCACCGGCTTCCCGGAGGAACGCGACGCGGCTCTTCTCAGAGAGGTCACGGGCCAGGTCGAGAATCGCCCGGCCGTCTCGTTCTCGGCTCACCGGCGGGTAGGCACGGAGACACAGACGCAGAACGGAATCCCTCATGATGCCGCCCCCTGGACCTTCGCCGGTGGGGCCGAGGAGAGACGCTTCTGCACGATGTGGGCGGAAGCGGCAAGCCGCGCGGCCTCCTCTCGTAGCAGACGATGCCCCGGCGCGGTCAAGCGATAGTACCGTCTGCAACGACCGTTAACGATCTCCTCCCGGTCCTGCTCGACAAGCCCTTCGGTCTGAAGGCGATCAAGAGCTCCGTAGAGCGTGCCCGCCGTGAGCCGAATGCGTCCCTGAGAGAGATCCGCAGCCTCCTGGATGATGCTCCAACCATGGCGTGGTTCGTCTATCAGCGAGGCGAGAATGTAGTAGGTCGGCTCACGAAGCTGTCTCATAAACAATATATAACACTTAACGATATATTAGGTCAAGTGGTTAACTCCAGGACTTTCTCGACCGCGAAGCGGATTCGTTTGTTGACGCACGTTTCTTCTCCGCCGCTCGAGAAGAACTCGTTGCGTACGTGCTCGTCTCGGAGGGAAGGGTATCCGGTCAACTCCGAGCATAGATAGGAACCTTGGTCGAGCAGCCAGTCATCATGGAACCTCTGGGCTGCGGCTTCCACGGGTTCCGCGACGCACCCCGGAGGCTCTTTCCGGCCGGCGTAGAGGGAGAGAGCTATTATGCCCGCGCAGAATGCTCCACAAGGTCCTCCACTACCGCCGACCCCACCCCCGAATCCGGCGGCGCTGTACCGCGACTGAGGCCACGGCAGAGGCAGGTTGACACGCAGGAGCTCCATCGTGATGTCCGCA
>JAFGIH010000338.1 GCA_016929985.1 Thermoleophilia bacterium
GACCACATGGTGGTCATCGACGCCGGCCTCATGTTCCCCGACGACGACCATCCCGGGGTGGACCTCATCCTCCCCGACTTCTCCTACATCGTGAAGCGTCGGGAGAAGTTGCGCGCCATCGTCATCACCCACGGCCACGAAGACCACACCGGCGCGTTGCCCTATCTACTCAAGGCTCTCGACCGGCGGGTGCCGGTGTTGGGCACCAAGCTCACCCTGGGCCTCATCCGCGGCAAGCTGGAGGAGCACCGCATCAAGCCCCAGTCGCTGAAGCTGCAGGAGATCCAGGGAGGCAGCCATGTATCGATGGGCCCCTTCGCCTTCGATTTCTTCGCCGTCACTCACTCCATCCCTGACGGGGTGGGGGTGTTCGTGCGCACCCCGGCCGGCAACGTGGTCCACAGCGGCGATTTCAAGCTCGATCAGACCCCCATCGACGGGCGTCTGGTCGATTACGGCGCCCTGACCCGCTTCGCCAAGATGGGTGTCGACCTACTCATGTCCGATTCCACCAATGCCGAGAGCCCCGGGGTGACCCAGTCCGAAGCCTCGGTCGGACCCGTGCTGCGCGAGATCATCGAGAACGCGAAGGGCCGTGTGATCGCAGCCTCGTTCTCCAGCCACATCCACCGGATCCAGCAGATCTGCGATGCCGCCGTGGGGTCGGGCCGCAAGGTGACGTTCGCCGGTCGCTCGATGATCACCAACACCGGCATCGCCCGGGAACTGGGCTATCTGGTCGTCGACGACAAAGACATCATCGAAGACTCGCAAGCCTCCAAGCTGCGGCCCCACAAGGTGCTCGTGATGTGCACGGGCAGCCAGGGGGAGCCGCTGTCGGCGCTGGCCCGCATGGCGAACGGCGATCATAAGACGGTCACGATAGAAGAGCGAGACACCGTGGTCATCGCCGCCACGCCGGTGCCCGGCAACGAGAAGGCCGTCAACCGCGTGATCAACCGGCTGGCCAAAGCGGGAGTCACAGTGGCGCACCGGGGGAGCCTGCATGTGCACGTGTCCGGCCACGGCGCAGCCGAGGAGCTCAAGCTCATGCTTAACCTGGTGCGTCCTCGCTTCTTCGTGCCGATCCACGGCGAGACCCGCCACCTTGTTGCGCACGCGGCGCTGGCTCAGGAAGTCGGCATCCCCAAGAAGAATGTGTTCGTGCTCGGCAACGGCGACTGTCTCGAGCTGAGCAAGTCGGGAGCACGGGTGAGCGGGAGCGTCGAACACGGGGTCGTCTACGTGGACGGTCTCGGTGTGGGCGATGTAGGTCAGGTAGTGCTGCGTGACCGGCAGGTCTTGGCGCAGGACGGCATCGCGACAGTGGTCGTCACCATCGACAGCCAGACGGGCCGTCTCATGTTCGACCCCGAGCTGATCACGCGCGGACTGGCATGGGGGCCGGACGGGGACGCTCTCCGGACCGAGGCCCAGACCCGCATCAGGCAGAGGCTGGCCAAGACGACGAAGGAAGCGGCCACCGACCAGGCTGTCATCAGGAAGGCCGTGCACGACTGCCTCTCGCAGTTGCTGTGGGAGCGCACGCGTAGCCGGCCCATGATCATCCCGGTGGTGGTGGAGGTCTAGACCCGGAAAAGGAGCGATTCGTGGCTGAACTGAACTATGAAACCAGACATGCGCTGAGGCCTCATGATTTCGCGGTCTTGGCGAAGTTCGGATTCAAGTACGCGCCCGTTGGATTCAAGTTCTTCAACGTCGAGAGCGAACTCGAAGCGACGGGGCTGCAGCAGATCGACGGCAAGATGCCGTGGTGCCGGATGCTCCTCGAGGCGCAGAGAGGCAAGGCTTTCTACGCCACGGCTGAGAACCAGTCGTGCGAACCGGGCATCTTCCTCACCGGACACGGGCCGTTGACCCCGCTGGCCGCCAGTGGCCGCATCGGCGCCGCCTTCGACATCTTCCCGGACGAGCGTGCCAACAGGCGTATCTACAACCACATCAGCAAGCTCGCGGAGGATTCGACTTTCGCCACGGGGTACGCGCCCGTGGCGAAGCTGACCTTCGATCCTGACCTCGTGATCCTCCTTTGCGACGACATGGACCAGACAGAGAAGGTCTTCAGGGCCATCCAGTGGGATACCGGTGACATCATCGTTAGCAAGATGACGTACGTCATGGGCTGCAACTGGATGTTCACCTACCCATACATGACGGGCGACATCAACATCGTGTGGACGGGCCTGTGCCACGGCATGCGCAAGCACGACCTCCACCCGGCGGGTCTACCTATCATCTCGATCCCGTGGCACCATCTCGACCGGGTGCTCCGAAACATCGCCGAGATGCCCTGGACCCTCCCCGCTCACACCGATGAGAGCGAAGCGGCCGACCAGAGAGGCTGCGAGCGGCTCGGCGTGGACGGCATCATCTAGCGCCGGTCGAGGAGTCGTCGCGCGCCAGTTCCCGCTCAGGCCGCCCCTGTAGCCGCGAGGAACTCGGCGGGAAGCATGATCGGGACTACACTCTGTGCCCGCAGTCGCTGTTCGTCGTCCACCGTGATGAGCGTGCCGCCATACCGGCGGGCGACGGCGACGTATATGGCGTCGCCTCCTCGGAGTTGGGTCGTGACGGCGAGTTCCGCCGCCTCTTCGGCCAGGGGTTCATCGAGGGGGATCATGGTGACGGTGGACGTCTGTCGCATCCGATCCAACACAGCCGCTATTGCCCCAACAAGCTAGTACCGCCTAGACCATTTCATGATGTCTTCCGTGGATTCGGTGGAGTC
>JAFGIH010000339.1 GCA_016929985.1 Thermoleophilia bacterium
GCAGCAGATGCTCGCGATAGCCGCGGCGGTCATGTGTAAGCCACGTTTGCTACTCCTCGACGAACCGTCGATGGGTCTGTCGCCCTTGATGGTCTCGGAGATCGGGAAGATCGTGCGCGAGATCAACGCGGCGGGTACGACGGTGCTACTGGTCGAGCAGAACTCCCGGCTGGCCTTGAAGCTGGCCACGAGGGCGTACGTTCTAGAGACCGGCAGTCTCGTCGTAGAAGGGGCGGCGGAGGAGCTCAAGCACAGTGAACACGTCCGTAAGGCCTATCTGGGGGAATGATCATCTAAGACGGAGGGTGCGTGGTATGACACTGAAGGAAGGCGGCGCTGCCGACTCCATCTATGTGAACGGGAAGATCATCACCGTCGATGCCAAGGACTCAACGGCTGAAGCCTTGGCGATCAAAGGCGACAAGATCCTGGCCGTCGGATCGGACGTCGACGTCCGTGAGCTCGCAGGCAAGTCGACCGAGGTCGTCGATCTGGCCGGGAAGACTGTTCTTCCCGGGATCAACGACTCGCATGCCCATGCCGCCATGTACGGTAGCAGCCGGCCTCCTCTCACGCTTGACCTCGGTTTCCCGATGGTCAAGTCCATCGCAGACATCAAGGAAGCGGTGCGCGAGAGAGCTGCGGCGGTCCAACCCGGGGAGTGGATTCGAGGCAACGGTTGGGATTATGGCTATCTGGCCGAGTATCTGGCCGATCGGTCACGCGGTCTCACTCGGTGGGATCTGGACGAGGTGGCGCCATACAACCCCGTCTTCCTTGTCGACTTCAGCCAGCATCGGCTGGTCGCCAACAGCCGGGCCTTGGAGGTGGCCGGCATCACGCGCGATAGCACCATCGAGCCGGGCTCGGAGATCGTCAAGGATCCGGATACCGGTGAACCCACCGGGATGTTGGTGGAGCTTCCGGCCCAGGGCCTCTTGATGAGAGCGGTGCCCCCCTTCGACAGGGAAGAGAAACGGGCGGCTATTATCAGCGCCTTACAGACGATGAATGCCCGGGGCATCACCAGTCTGACTGACCCCGCGCTTGGCCCCGGCGGTGCCGCTATGCAGGGCGGCATGCTGGGCCCAGAGTCCATCGGTGTCTACAGCGATCTTCGCGACGAAGGATCCTTGTCGGTGCGGATCAACGTGCTCTACCTCTTCGGCAACTACGGGGCCCTCTCTCTGAAGGATCTCGAAGAGAGCCTTCCGACGGTCGGCGAACGCAGCGTCTTGGGTGACGAGTGGCTGAAGGCCGAGGGCGTCAAGCTCTTCGCCGATGGCATCCCTCAGACCAAGACCGCCTGGATGCACGAGGAGTACCCCGACGGCGGCAACGGGAGTCTGGTCGTGCCCGGGGCGACCGAGCAGGAGCGCCACGACCACCTGGTCGGCATGATCATGTTCGCGCACAGGCACGGATTCCAGTGCGGTATCCACGCCGTCGGCGACAGAGCCATCCAGTCGTGCGTTGATGGGTTTCTCAAGGCCCAAGAACAGGACTCGCAGCGACTACGTCACTACCTCATCCATTCCGACATGATCACCGACTCGGACATCGATCGTATCGCCGCCAACGGCATCGGCGTGTCGGCCCAGTCCATACTGAAGTGGGTGTTCTCGGATGACATCGACACCGTGCTGGGCATCGAGCGCTCAGCGCGGCAGTTCCCGCTCCGCAGCCTGTTGGACGCCGGGGTCAACCTGAGCCTGTCGTCCGACGCCCCGGTGACGGCTCCCGACTGGTTGCGGGGGGTGGAGGCGGCGGTGCTGAGGAAGTCCAAGGCCTCGGGGACCGTCAGGGGCGCGCGACAACGCATAACGGTCCAGGAAGCCATCCGGGCGTACACGATGGGCAGCGCCTGGCTGGATCACATGGAGGAACGGAAGGGCTCGCTGGAGCGCGGCAAGCTCGCCGACTTTTGCGTTCTCGACCAGGACATCCTCTCCGTTCCAGCAGAGGACATCCACGCCATCACCAACGTGGGCACCGTGGTCGGAGGGAAGGTGGTCTACGACGCCGGGCTCAGGCGGTAGCGGCGCCGCTGCTGAAAGAGGCAAGCTCACTGAGCTCACGAAGCGTGAAGAGGAGCGGTACTCAAGGAACTGGTGCGAGAGCTCGTCTCTTGAGGGACTACTAGGCGAACAAACGCACACTTGCGCGAGATTCGGCTGGTCGACTTCGGGGTATACTCTGTTTCAGTAGAGAAATACTCTGCTCTTAGAAGGGCCAGAATGGGCACCGCAGCTTGTGAGTTGCGCCTCAGGTAGCGCAACCGCTTTTTGTCCTCCCGTCCTCTTCCTCCTCCGCCATTTTCAACGGGCGCATCGTCATCGAGTGGGAGAAGACCATGAGGATAGAAGTACACGAAGCTGAAGCGTCGACGTCCGAGCGGCCGCTGTGGGTGTGGCGCGTCTGGCTTGGCGGCCGTCTGACCCAGGGGTTTGGCCCAAGCGAGAAGGATGCACGGCACCAGGCCGATCTCGCCCAATTCCCGGTCGCAACCGCCAGCCGCAGACGTTAGTTGAGCGGGCTTCGCCGTTCACGGTGGCTGAAGTGGCTCACCTACGCCATCGCCGCCGGGGCGCTCGTATATGTTGTCTGGAACCTGAACCTGGCCGACCTTCGCCAGGGGATCTCCAACATGATCTGGTGGCCGGTGGTGTTGGCCATCTTGCTGCAGATGGCGCCCCGCGTGGTGCAGGCTTGGCGTTGGGGTTACCTCCTGCGGCCGGTCAAGACCCGCATGTCGGTGCTCCTCCACGCCATCTATGTCGGCACACTCATGAACGGCATCTTGCCGCTGTGCCCGAGTGACTTGGTCCGTGGCGTGATGGTAGCCAGAAGCACCCGCACGGGGACGGTGAGGGTGCTCTCTTCGCAGGCAGTCGAACGGGCCGCCGACGGTGTCGCCCTTACCCTGGTGGCCTGGCTCGCCATCCGCGGGTTACGGGTGCCGGCGGCGGTCGATCACGCGTTGTTGGCTCTCGTGGCGTTGGTAGGAGCCATGATGGCCGTCGGTCTCTTGATGACATTGCTGCATCGCCGGTTGCACGGCTACGTGGACTCTCGGCGGCCGGCCGGCCGGATGGGTAAGACACTCAAGGGTGCCTCACTGGACATGCTCATCGGCGCCAAGGCGGTCAAGGCTTGGACCATGCCGGTCTCCATCTCCACCGGCTTCGGGATGGTCGGCATGCACGTGGCGGTCATGTGGCTGATGCTGTATGCGTATCGTATCGACCTTTCTCTGTTGCAGGCGGCCGCGCTGTTCGGCATCATCACGATCGGCACTCTCATCCCCAACGCTCCCGGCAAGATCGGGGCCTGGCAGTTCTTCTGCGTCCTGGGCCTCGGACTGTTCGGGGTGTCGGCTACTCACGCCGCCGGCTTCAGTCTCGTGGCGTTCGCCATCTGGACTGTTCCCTCCCTGCTCTTGGGAGTCATAGCCCTGCTCGTGTCTCCTGTGTCTTGGGCTGAGCTCACCGGAGGGAAGCGCCCGGACAACAAGGAGATCCAGCCGGTCTGACCGGTTTCAGGGCTTCTTCGGGTAGCTCGGTCGAGAGCCGGCTCAAATGGTTGTATGCTAGTGGAGGTTCAGGCTGCTGCTCGCTCTAGGAGGTGCCCGGAGTGAAGAAGAGTCTGCTGGTCACTGTCGGGCTCGTCATCGTGCTCCTCGTCGGGGGCTGCTCGTCTGACGAGGGCGCCGGCACGAGTTCGACTTCCATCCAACCCGGCACGGGGTCCGCCACGAGCACCTCGACCACTCTCGGCGAAGGCTCCGCCACTTCGTCCAGCGGTTCCGGCGCTGCAGCCAGCTCCACCACGGCGGTCACCGCGAAGGCCAACCGCTACGAGCAGGACGACTCGCGCCTGGTGTATTCAGGGACATGGAAGACCCCGCTGCACCACTCTGCCTCCAACGGCAGTTTCACCTACACCAACTCCGCGGGCGGCAAGGTGACCATCACGTTCGAGGGTACGCATCTTGCGCTGATCGTGAAGAAGTCGCCCAAGTACGGCAAGGCGAACGTCACCCTGGACGGAAAGAACCTCGGCACCATCGATCTCTACGACGCCGAGACCAAGTACCAGCAGAAGGCCTGGGGGACAGGTCAGCTCAAGCCTGGGACGCACACGGTCGTCATCGCGTGGACCGGCGCCAAGCGGGAAGCCGCGACAGAGACCAATATCAACATCGACTGCGTTCTCGTGACCGGGACTCTCAGGTAATGCGTCGCAGGGAGCGGCGATTGCCTGAGCTCCGGTAGCGGTGATACCTTTCGCGGTCTTTCGTACCGCATCCGCGCTCATATCTCCGATACCGACGGCGCGCCCTCCTTCAGCAATGCAGTAGTATGGGAAATATTGATATAGGAGTTCTCTATGATTTCTGAAAAAGAGTATTTACGGCGTTACGCAATTATACGGGAATATATGCGTAAAGACGGAATGGACCGCCTCCTGGTCTGCGGTTTAGCGGCTGATTTTCACCGTGGGAATATCCGCTATATAACCGGATCGGGGAGGGGAGGCCAGTGCATTTTCCCCCTGGAGGAGAAACCTGTATTACTTACCGGCATAAATCAATCGACATCCCCGAAGCTGGCCAAGAACGTCGGGGCATACGAACTTCTGGATTTCGTAGAGTCCGACAAACCGGGAGAAACGATCAACCGGGAGCTATCCCGTTTCGACCGTGGCGGGAAGATTGGGCTCATCGGCATGGACTGCCTCACGCCATCGGCATATCTGCAGATAAAGGAGAAGTACGGCGACCGGCTGCTCGACCTGCCGGAATATTTGAGGCCGATGCGTGAGATCAAGAGCGCCGAAGAGATAGAGATGACACGCGCCGCCGCGGCGATAGCGGACAAGGTGTATTTCCGCCTGCGCGAGATAATCACGCCGGGCCTGGGCGAGTACGAGATATACGGCGATGTCAAAAAGGTGATCTACGCAAACGGCTGCGAATACTCGTTCGACTTGATCGACGCGGCAGGCTGCACCATGAACATGTCCTTCCACCCCACCCCTGATAAGCTTGAGAAGGATGGAACGCTGTTCATGGAGATCTCGCCGGCCTACGATGGCTATTATGCCCAGTTGCCGGTAACACTACCGGTGACCAGTTTCCCGCCTCAGATCAAAGAGATGTTCATGGCATGGGCGGAGGCTGACAAAGAGGTCCGGCCGCTGTTGCGCCCCGGTACGCGGATATCGGACATCTACAGAGTTTTGATAGACAGCATCGAAAGAAGAGGCTTCGTCGCGCCGCTGCGCCCCGGCCATTCGCTGGGGCTGGATATACTGGATTTTTGGTCTATCGATGAAACGAATACTGCGACGCTCAGACCAGACATGGTGATAGCAGTACACCCGCCATGCATGACCAAACTTTGGGGAGATGCCGTGGGCGAAGGCTATACATATGTGATTACTGAAGAAGGGTGTGAAAAACTTAGTAAGGTGGACCTGGCTTGTGAACTTGGCTAGCAAATTACAGCTTTGACACCAAAGAGTTCTTGATGGGAGACAACCTTGACTGACAACAAGACGGATGCCCGTGATGATACTGTTCAAGAAGCGGCAATAGACCCTCAGAAACCCATGGGAGGCTATCACGGTAAGATTTTGAGAGTCGATCTTACCAACCAGACGCTCGCGGACGAACCGATCACCTATGAGTTCGTTCGGAAGTACATGGGCGGAGCCGGGTTTGTAGCCTACTATCTCTGGAATGAGCTCAAGGGAGGCGAAGATCCCCTGGGCCCGGAAAACAAGCTGGTTGTCGCCATGGGACCGCTAAGCGGCCTTGCTTTCGCCGGGGCCGCGCGTTTCTGCGTAGGCGCCAAGTCTCCACTCACCGGCGGCATTGCCAAGGCCGAGTCCGGCGGCTACTGGATGGCGGACATGAAAAGGGCCGGTTACGACGCCATCATCGTCGAAGGTAGATCCGAAACACCGGTCTACCTCTGGATAGACGACGGGAAGGCGGAGATCAGGGACGCTTCCCGACTCTGGGGAAAGGATGTCAAGGAA
>JAFGIH010000340.1 GCA_016929985.1 Thermoleophilia bacterium
CGAGCTTCCTCCAGAAGAATAGGAGCGGTCGATGAGGGCGTCATCGTTCCAAGGGACTATCCGGTGGGACTAATCGAAAGGGCTATCCGGTGGGACCCGGCCGGGGCGAGAGCCCGACCCTCGGCGGCGAGCGACGCGAGACCACGAAACCGATAACGGCACAGAGCACGGCGCCCGCGAAGGCGACCACCGCAAGGCGGCTGGGCCAGGAGGCGAAGTCCCTCAAGTCCGCGAGATCGACCGCTTGATACGCGAGATACAGCGTCGCCGCGATGGCCAGAACGCCCTCCCTGCGAGGCAAAGCGTCGGGCAAGAAAAGCCGGTGGGCCCGAGCCGCACCAAAGAACCCAACAGCCGCGACGATCGCAGCTGCGATGGCGGCCAGGCCGGCAAGAGATTCCCCGCCTGCGGCGTCGACAGTGACGTTTCCCGAGACAGTCGGGATGGTGACGAGGTCAGCGAGCAACAGAAGGGCCGGCATCAGCCCGAAGGCGACACTCGCGCATCCCAGCCGCCGGTTGCGGGCCGCGGCCTCCATAGCAGGGCTGTCTACAGGTCCTCGGAAAGCCGACGCGACGAGTAGCGCGCCGACCGAGGCCGACAAAAAGGCCACCACCTGCATGACCATTCCCATCAGGAACCCGTCGAGCTGGGGGAGGTCTGGATTGCGGTAGTAGTAGAGTGTCACGAGCACCACGTACACGATCATGAGACCGTACCCGCCTGCCAAGAGCAGAGCGCCACACCTGAATCTGGCCCTTCGGGCATCCACTCTGCCCAAGAAGGCGGCCGCGATGAACGCGAACCCGACGCCGCGCAGCACCGGACCGCAGACCAGGAACAGCCAGCCGGCCCCCAGTAGAGTGCTCCCCGAGAACGTGATCGGCCGGCCGAGCAGGGGATAGGTGAGGTCGGCCGCCAAACCGAGGAGATAGCCGACTGCCATGACCGCACAGGCCACACCGAGGTAGGCGTCGCGTCTCGACCGCGCC
The DNA here is from genome assembly GCA_016929985.1 of Thermoleophilia bacterium. The sequence continues at coordinate 993 of JAFGIH010000340.1, forward strand.
GTAGCCGATCTCACCACTTGTTGCCCCCCTTCTGAGTGAAGCGCCGAAGCCGGCCGTAGCCTGCGGGTCCCCAAGCCCGCCGTCCTGCCATGATAGCGTCCGCCGCGCAGAAGTGCGGGGGACGTCGGTGTGAGACCACGCCTAGAGCCGGGGCAGGATCCCTAGTTCCCTCGCCTTGGCGACAGCCTGCGTGCGGTTCTGGGCGCTCAGCTTGCTGTAGATGGTGCGCGCATGGGCCTTGACGGTGTACAGCGAAAGATACAGCCGGGCAGCGATCTCCTGGTTCGTCAAGCCCGCGGCGATGTGTCCGAGCACTTCGACTTCGCGCCGGCTCAGAAGCTCTGGGCCTGCGGATACGGAGCCGGAGAGGTCGGCGCCCTCGAGCTTGGCGGAGGCGAAGACCGCCAGCACCCGACTCGTGGTCTCCGGCGCAACGTGGCGAGAGGCCGCTTCGCGGAGCAGCCTGAACATCGGCGGCCCTTCGTCCACGAACACTCGCACGTGGCCCTCGGATGCCGCCAGCTTGAGGGCGCGCTCCAGCGGCGCGAGCGCCGCATCCACATCGCCGACCGCTTCATGGGCAAGCGCCTGCAGCGCCAGGATCTCGATGACGCTCGTCACTCTCCCGCCATCCTTGGCTGCTGCCAAGAGCCTCTCCAGCAGGCCTAGCGCTTCAACGATCCCGGGATCCTCTGGTCCGCCGCCCTGGGAGGCGATGAGCACCCTCGCGAGCGTGATGTGTTCGAACTCGCCCAGGAAGCTCAGCGGATCACCAACGGTCAGGCCCCGCGCACTCACCCACTTGAGAGCCTCGGCCAGTCTGCCCTGCGCGACATGGATCCGGGCCCTCCTGGCCGCAATGGGATCGAGGTCGGGCCGGGCGGTCGTGATGGAGTTCCGGTCCGCCTCGTCCAGAAGATCTGCAGCGACGTCCAGATCACCCCGGGCCTGACTGAGACGAGCCTGAGCGATGTGCCACCGGCAGCGCCAGAGCGGCAACAGCGCCTGCTCGCCCAGTCCTTTGCTCGTCAGGAAGTGCTTGGCGGCGCCGTCCAGATCGCCCCGCTCGAGGCAGATCTCTCCGAGCCCCCGATACAGGTCGGCCGCGTCCGGAAGTATCGAACCCCCTTGATCCCTAACGAGCCGCAGCATATCTTCGAGGACGCTTGCGGCCTCGCTGAGACGACCCAGCGCCACCCGGATATCGGCCACCACCAGTAGGGCGCTGATCGCGTCGACGAGGTTGCCGGCTGCTTTCAGGCTCCGGACGACGTCGACGAAAGACCGTTCGGCTACCTCCAGATCTCCGCTGACCCAGGACGTCATGGCCAGGAGAGCGGTCGCCTCAGTGCGTCGGATATGGTCGTCAGGTAGGAAGTCGAGCACCTGTTGCGCGTGCTTCACGGTCCCGGCCGCGTCGCCCCGAGCCTGGGCGAGGTAGGAGCGGGCAATGCCTATCGAGGCGGGCACAAGCCGGAAGTGCTCCTCGTCGGCGACGATCATCCCTGAGCCCGGCCCGGGCTGTCTGCCCGGGTGACTCGCCAGATCCAACCACCGCTCGGCGTCCGCAAGCCGGACCTCGGCACCCTCCAGATCGCCCGCGCCCAGAAGCGCGTAGGCGTACCAGACGCTCAGCACGGGCCGACTGTGGACCGACTCGGCCGGCAGAGCTCTGACCCAGCGCAGCCAGGCCGCGATCTGCGAGCCCTCGTTCGCGGGGGATCCCGTCAGCTCGATCAGATCGGCAGCGCGATCGAAGTCCTGGGCCATCAACGAGTGGCGGATGGCATCGGGCCGCATGCCCTCCTGCTCGTACCACTCACTAGCCCTTCCGTGAAGGACAGCTACCTGGTCGGAACGTTCGTCCAGCATGCGTACCCGCAAGACGTCGGCAAAGAGGTGGTGGTAGCGATACCAGCGACGCTCGTCATCCAGCGGGACCACGAACAGGTTGCTGTGCTCCAGGTCGGCGAGCGTGCGCCGGCCGTCCTTCTGGCCGGTGACCGCGTCACACAGCGCACCGCAGAGAGTGTCGAGCACAGACGTTTGCACCAGGAAGTCCCGGATACGCTCGGTTTGGCGCCTGAGTATCTCCTCCACCAGATAGTCCAGCACGAAACGGTGGCTCCCGGCGAAGGCCTGGATGAAGGCGGCGGTATCCGGGCGGCCCCCGGCTGCAGTCGCACTCTGCTGCGCCGCACCCTGCCGAGCCGCACCCTGCCGAGCCGCGCCCTGCAGGGCAAGTGCGGCCATCTGGAGGCCGGCGATCCAGCCTTCGGTGCGAGTCTCCAGGGCGGCGACGTCCTCTGATGACAGTTCCAAGCCCATCGCCCGATTGAGGAACTCGGCGGCTTCAGCCGGGCTGAAGCGCAGATCGGCCGCGCGCAGCTCGGCCAGTTGCCCGCGGGCGCGCATACGTGCCAGCGGAAGATCAGGATCCTCCCGGGTGGCGATGACCACATGCATCTGCGACGGCAGATGCTCCAACATGAAGGCAAGGACCTCGTCCACCGGGTTGGCGTCAACGAGGTGATAGTCGTCGAGAACGAGAACGAGCCCGTCGGGGAGGGCAGCTAC
>JAFGIH010000341.1 GCA_016929985.1 Thermoleophilia bacterium
CGCGCACATCGACCATGGCCGTCGACATGGAGGACAAGAGCGCTATTCTGAAGAGCACCATCCAAGATAGTACCGATGGCTTGTATGACCCGACCCGTTCGGATGCCAGCGAATTCATCCAGGTCCTCGTGTACGACAACGTGGACAGCGATGGCGACACCACGACGGTCGCCTACCCCGACGCGCCCACGTGGGATTCGAACGCAGACGATCTGATGTTCGTCGATGCGAGGAGCAACGTAGACGACGACCGACATCGCATACTCACCATGGCTCAGCGCGAGAGTTGGGGGCTCGATTTCGACACCTTCGCTCTGGTATGCAACACCATCGACGCCAACGGGCAAGGCGCCTCCATCCTCATCGACGACGTCGACGAGGGGAACACCCCCTACTACGACATCAACAACGCAATGGGCAAAGGGATCAACGAAGCCGACACAGAGGTCGATCCCTCGCCAACGAATGTCGAGTTCGACGACTTCATAACCGACGGTCTGGTCACAAAGCTGCTGCTGATCGCCCAGGACGCCGGCACATACTATGAGGGAGAAGTCGGTGGAGAGAGCGCGGCGGCCCGAGCGAGCGACGATCTCGACGCGGGCCTACTTGACGGCAAGGTCATCTACGTCAAAGCCGACGAGGCGGTAGTTCTGTCGGGTAACCGCCAGATTGGGTCGATCGAGCAACCGGTGGTGCTCATCATCGACACGCCATCGGGCTCCGCCAACGAGCTCTCCATTCGAGGCACCGACGACTTCTACGGCATCGTCATCGTGCTCGGCAACAGCACCCTCAAAGGCACGGCCGCCATCCATGGGTCGGTATACGTCTCCGGGACACTGAACAGTGACGGCACCGGCCACAACGGCGAGATCTACTACAGCGACGCGGTCCGTAAGGCCATCAACAGGCAGTACACACTGGCGGTGAAGCTCGTCCCTAACAGCTGGGAGGAGTACAAGGTCGCCGTCGAGTAGCGTCGTCTTCACCGCCCGCTGGAGCCGAACCCCCCCTCGCCGCGAACCGTCTCGGGCAACTCCTCCGCCGCCACGAACACCGGCTCCTCCACCCGCTGGATGACCAGCTGAGCGATGCGCTCCCCCACTCGCACCTCGAACGGGGCGTCCCCTGAGTTGTAGAGCAGCACCCGCACTTCCCCCCGGTAGCCCGCGTCGATGAGACCCGGGGAGTTCACCAGCATGATGCCGTGCTTCGCGGCCAGACCCGACCGAGGCTGCACGAAGCCCGCGTAGCCCATCGGGATCGCCAGCGCCAGACCGGTGCCCACGCCGGCTCGCTCGCCGGGCTCTATGGTCACCTCTTCCACCGAGAACAGGTCGGCGCCTGCGTCGCCCGGGTGGGCGCGCCGAGGCAGCTGCGCGCTGGGGTGTAGTAGTCTGACCTGCAGCTCCATGCCGCCGCCTACAGCTTCAGCGACCGACGGATGCGCTCCACCGCCTCGGCTATGCGGTCGTCCGGCGTCGTGAGCGACAGCCGCACGAAGCCCTCCCCTGCCGGGCCGTAGCCGCGGCCTGGGGTGACGACCACGCCGGCCTGCTCGAGCATCTGCTCGGCGAAGCTGCCCGAGGTGTATCCCGCCGGCACCGGCACCCACATGTACACCGTCGCCTTGGGCTTGGGCACTTGCATCCCCACCGACAGCAAAGCCTCGGCCAACAGGTCGCGGCGGCGCCGGTAGACCTCGCACATCTCGTGCACGAAGTCCCAAGGGCTGTTCAGGATGAACGCTGAGGTGCGCTGCACGGCATCGAACATGCCTGAGTCCATGTTGGTCTTGAGACGCCAGAGATGCTCCAGGATCTGCGCATTGCCGACGGCGAAACCTGTCCGCCAGCCTGTCATGTTGAAGGGCTTGGAGAAGCTGAAGAGCTCCACGCCCACCTCCTTGGCGCCGGGCGCGTTCAGGAAGCTCGGCGCCACGTAGCCGTCGTAGACGAGCTCGGAATAAGGGTTGTCGTGCACCACCGCGACGTCGTACTTCTTGGCGAAGGCCACCACGCGCTCGAAGAAGCCGTCTTCGACCACGGCCGCCGTGGGATTGTTGGGATAGCTGATGAAAAGCACCTTGGCCCGCCGGGCCTCTTCCTCGCTGATCTCGTCGAGGTCGGGGAGGAAGCCGTTCTCGGGACGGAGCTCCAGATACTTGACCTCGGCCCCCAGCATGATGGATCCACCCGCATAGACGGGATACCCAGGATCGGGGACCAAGGCCAGATCGCCCGCGTCCAGCAACGCCATGCAGATGTGAGCCAGGCCCTCTTTGGCCCCCAGGAGGGCCATGAACTCCTTCTCAGGGTCGAGTTCCACACCGAACCGCCGCTTGTAGAAGGCCGCCGCCGCCTCGCCGTACTCCGACAGGCCCCGGTTGCTCGGATAGCGATGGTTACGCGCATCGGCCACCTGGCGCTGCATCTCCTCGACGATGTAGGCGGGCGTGGGGATATCCGGATCGCCGATACCCAGGCTGATGACATCCACCCCTTGCTTACGCTTCTCGGCGATCTTCTGCTCGATGGCCGCAAATAGATACGGGGCCAGGTTGTCCATCCGCTTGGAGAACTGCACGTTCGCCTCCTCGCTCGTCGTCTGTTCAGTCAGCGGCGCCGCCGGGCCATCCCAGCCGCCGCAGAAACTCGTTGGATAGCTCGCACTCGAAGACCTTCTCCGCCGGGCCGGTCATGAAGACACGGTAGCCGCCGCTGAGCGCGGGCGCCGTCGGGCTTGCCTCGGCGCCCTCCCCCGGCTCGACCTCGATGGTCAGTTCGCCGCCCAC
>JAFGIH010000342.1 GCA_016929985.1 Thermoleophilia bacterium
GCATCCGTTTCCCCCATCCGTTTATCCGCTTATCGCATCCGTTTCCCACACCTCCAGCAGCGCATCGGTCTTGACCATAATCTGGCTATCCCGGAAGTGCATAAGCTGGATCGCCTTGGCCGGGCACTCCCCGACGCAGATGCCGCAGCCCTGGCAGGTCGAGACCTCGATGGTCGCCGCACCCACGATCCCGCCGGCCCCCACTTTGGCCACGTCGATCTGCGGCACGTGGAAGGGACAGACGCGCACGCACGTCAGGCAGGCGGTGCACTTGGACTCGTCCACCACCGCCACGACGCCGCCCACGGTGAGGGTATGGCGGGAAAGGACGGCGCTCGCCCGCGCCGCCGCCGCCTGGGCCTGCACGATCGCCTCGGCGGCGAACTTGGGATAGTGCGCCAAGCCGCACATGTAGATGCCCTCGGAGGCAAAGTCCACCGGGTTGAGCTTGACGTGCTTCTCCACGAAAAAGCCCTCGCCGGAGCAAGCCAGCTTGAACGTCTCCGCCACCTGGCCATGGTCGGGCTGGGGGAGCACCGCCGTGCTCAACACCAGCAGGTCTGGGGAAAGCTCCAACGGTTCGTGCAGGCTGGGTTCCTCCAGGGAAACGTACAGCCGGCCGTCCTGCTGCGTCACCTGCGGCGGACGGTCCTCCTCGAAATGGACAAAGAGCACCCCCGCCTCGCGCGCCCTGGTGTACTCGGTCTCCCAGAGACCATAGGTGCGGATGTCGCGGTACAGCACATAGACCTGGGCCGACGGGTTGCGCGCCTTGAGCACCTGGGCGTTGCGCACCGCCTGCACACAGCACACCCGGCTGCAGTAATACTCCTGGTCCGGTGGGGTGACGCACTGGATCATCACCACCGTGCCCACGTCGCGGTAGGCGGCCGGGTCGGTCGCCAGCTGCTCCTCCAGGTCGCGCTGGGTGAGGACGCGGGGGTCCTCGTCCGGCGCGTTCGGGGCCAAGCCGGGACCGACGCCGCGGTATTCCAGCCCGCCCGTCGCAATGATCGTCACGCCGTGGGACACCTCGACGATCTCGCCGTTGGCGCTCCCGCTGTCGCCGGCGCCGCTGTCGCCCGGCGCAGCGTCCGTCCGCCGCACGCGGCTGTGGAAATTGCCGCGAAAGCCGCTCGCCTGTACCACCTCGGCCGGCATCTCGACGTCGATCAAGGGATGTTCCTGCACCCGCGCGATCATCTCCTGGAGATACTCCTGCGGGTCGCGGCCGTAGAGCGGGTGGTACAGGTGCCAGGCGTTGCCGCCCAGCCGCTCCGCCCGCTCCACCAACGTCACCGGAAAGCCCTCGTCCGCCAACGTCAACGCCGCCGCCATGCCGGACAGCCCCCCGCCCACCACCAACGCCCGCTGCGTTACCGGGACCTCGACCGTGTAGAGCGGTTCCAGCGTGCGGACGCGCGCGACCGCCATGCGGACGAGGTCCTTGGACTTTTCGGTCGCCTGCTCCGGTTGGCTGCCATGGACCCAGGAGCAGTGGTTGCGGATGTTGGCCATCTCGAAATAGTACGGGTTGAGCCCGACCTCGCGGATGGTATCGCAGAAGAGCGCCTCGTGCGTCAAGGGGGTACACGAGGCGACCACGACCCGGTTGACGTCGTGCTCCATGACGGCCGCCTGGATAGCCCGCAGCCCGTCCTCGGAGCAGGTGTAGAGCAAGTGATCGGCGTGCACGACATCGGGCAGCGTGCGGGCATACGCCGCCACGTCCACCACGTCGACCACCCCGGCGATATTGGTACCGCAGTGGCAGACAAAGACCCCCACCCGCGGCTCCTGGTTCGCCACGTCCTTTTCCGGGGGGAAGACCTTTTTGCGGGTCCTGGTCCAACGGGCGTCTCCCAGGAGGGCCATTGCCTGGGCCGCCGCCCCGCCGGCCTCGACCACCGACTCGGGAATGTCCTTGGGCGCGGCAAAGGCGCCGCAGACAAAGATGCCGGGCCGATTGGTCACTGTCGAAGAGAACGGTTCGGTCAGCGCAAAGCCCTGGTCGTTCAGGTCGACCCCGACCGTTTGGGCCAGCTCGCGGGTGCTCTCCGAGATCTCCATCCCCACCGACAGGACCACCATGTCGAAACGCTCGGTGATCCGCTCGCCGTCGGCGGTCTCGTAGGTAATCAGCAAGTCCTGCGTCGCCGGATCTTCTTTGAGGGACGAGATCCGGCAGCGGGTAAAGGCGACGTGGTAGCGGTCGCGCGCCCGGCGAAAGTACTCGCTATAGCCCTTGGAAAAGTCGCGCACGTCCATCATAAAGACGTGGGCGTCGAGCTCGCGGTCGTGCTCTTTGGCGATGATGGCCTGCTTGATGGCATACATACAGCAGACCGAGGAGCAGTAGGGATGGTCCTGGTCGCGCGAGCCGACGCACTGCAGCCACGCCACCTTCTGGGGCGTCCGGCCGTCGCTGCGGCGCTGGACGTGGCCGTGGGTCGGGCCGGAAGCCGAGAGCAGCCGTTCGAACTGCAGGCCGCTGACGACGTTGGCATAGCGGCCCAGGCCGTACTCCTGGTAGGTCAGCGGATCCGAAACCTGGTAGCCGGGGGCCAGGATGACGGCCCCGACCTCGAGCATCTCCTCGCGCGCGACGTCGTCATGGTTGATGGCGTTGGCCTGGCAGATGTACACGCAGGAGAGGCACTCGGAGCAGAGGCCGCATTTCAGGCAGCGTTCCGCCTCCTGCATGGCCAGTTCGGGGGTATAGCCGCGCTCGACCTCGACGAACTCGCCGGACGCCTCGTCGCGGCGGAAGCGTTGCTCGAGCGGCACCTCGGGCATGGGCACGCGGCCGGCCCCGTGAATCTCACCGCGCTCGCGGCGGGCGGCCAGTTCCTCCTCCTCCAGGTGCACGACGGGCAACTCTGGACGGGGTGGGCCGACCAGGTCCTCGCCTTGCAGGTAGCGGTGGATCGATTCGGCCGCGCGGTGGCCGGCGGCGACGGCCTCGATGACAAAGGCCGTGCCGGTGACGGCGTCGCCGGCGGCAAAGACGCC
>JAFGIH010000343.1 GCA_016929985.1 Thermoleophilia bacterium
AGAGTCGGCTACACGCAGATGGCCGAGCGGTACGGGTTCGAGATCAGCGTCGACACCGACTACGAACAGGTCTCGCTCCCCGACGCCGTGTTGGCCAAACGTATCGAGATCATGGCCCCTATCCTCAAGGTGGACGGGGTGATAAACGTGGCCAAGCTCAAGACCCACATGTTCATGACCTTCACGGGAGCGACCAAGAATCTGTTCGGCGTCATCCCCGGACTCAACAAGACCGCCTATCACGCCAGACTGGCCGATCGGCGCCAGTTTGCCGACATGCTGCTCGATATCGCCTATTTCGTGCATCCGCGACTCAGTATCGTGGACGGCATACTGGCGATGGAGGGCAATGGCCCAGGCACCGGAGGGTCGCCGCGCGCCCTGGAGGTCTTGGTGGCTGGCCCCGACATGGTGGCGGTGGACGTCGCCTGCTGCCGGATCGCCGGTATAGATGTGGATTCGGTGCCGGTGCTGGTCGCGGCTCGCGACAGAGGCATGTGGAGCGGCCGGGCCGAAGATGTGGAGACTCTCGGGGCCCCCGTGGCCGATCTCCGGGTTGATGGCTTCGTACTGCCCGATTCCTATGAGGGCATCGGTGTGGGCGCCAGGAGCGGCCTGCTCGACAGCCTGCTCAAGGGAGTGCTCAGACGTTTCAACCGCATGCCCCGTCCCAAGGTGGGCCGATGCACTCTGTGCGGCGCCTGCGAGAGGGGTTGCCCGGCCAAGGCCATCAGCCTTGACAGAGAAGCCAAGGTGGCCAAGGTGGACGACTCGCTGTGCATCCGCTGCTATTGCTGTCACGAGGTCTGCCCCTACGCAGCCATCGACCTGGAGCACGTGGGCATGGGCCGCATCCTGCACCGGCTGAAGCTGGTCTGATGGCAAGAGACGCCGGGATACGGCTGGTCGCCTGCGACTTGGACGGCGTCCTCTGGAGAGGGAGCCGGGTGCTGCCCGGAGCTCACGAAGGCCTGCAAGAAGTGGTCCGCCGGGGGCTCGACCTCCGTTACGTCAGCAACAACTCCACGGCGCATCGCGAGAGTGTCTCCGAGCGGCTGAGGGAGATGGGATTCCCTTACGGCGCCGAGCGGGTGCTCACCTCCGGTTTCGCCACCGCCCGCCGGCTACGGGAGCGCCTGCCCGAGGGGGCGCCGGTGCTGGTGGTGGGGGAGGAAGGGCTCTTGCGAGAGTTGCGCGAGGCGGGCCTGGCGGCATCCCTTGCGTCTGAGCGGCCCGAGAGTGCGGCGTCCGCGGCTGCCGGCCCGGATGTGCCCGGAGCGCCGGCGCCCGCTGCCGCCGCACCGGCTGCTGTGGTGGTGGGCATGGACCGCTCGTTCTCCTACGACGCCCTGGCGGCGGCGCAGGCATCCATCATGAGTGGAGCCTTGTTCGTGGCCACGAACAGTGACGCCACCTTCCCGACTCCCGATGGGTTGCTGCCCGGCTCGGGCTCCATTGTAGCGGCGGTGGCGGCGGCAGCCGGCGTTGAGCCCGTGGTCATGGGCAAGCCCGGTCTGGCGTTGGCCGAGGTGCTTGCCTCGGTGACCGGAATCCCGGCGGCGCAGACACTGTTCGTGGGCGACAGGCTGAGCACCGACATCGCCATGGGCCGCGCCGCCGGGATGGTCACATTGCTCGTGCTGACCGGGGTCACCGATGAGGACGACCTGCGGGCGGCCGCGGGCGATGTGCAACTCGAACACGTACTCCCCGACCATGTGCTCTCCGACTTGGGAGGTCTGCCGGGGCTGCTGGACGAATTGGGTGCATAGAGAGACCGGGGAGGAAAGGCGGATGTGATGACCGATCATGAGGGCGAACACTTCAGTCCCGACACGCTCGCATTGCACGCCGGCCACACGCCCGATGCGGAGTCCCTCTCGCGGGCGGTGCCCATCTACCAGACGACGAGCTACCAGTTCCGCGACACCGGGCACGCGGCCGCGCTGTTCGGCCTTCAAGAGACCGGCAACATCTACACCCGTCTGTCGAACCCCACCACGGAGGCGCTCGAGACGCGTCTCGCGGCCATGCATGGCGCAGCGGGAGCTGTGGCCACCGCCTCGGGGATGGCGGCCATCTTCTACGCCGTCGCGGCGATCACCTCCACGGGGCAGAATCTCGTCACCGGAGACAAACTCTACGGGGGCACATATACCCAGTTCTCCCATACTCTCCGGCGGTTCGGCATCGAAGCCCGTTTCGTCGATTCCGGCGATCCGGCCAATTTCGAGAGGGCCATAGACGAGAACACGCGCCTGCTCTACACGGAATCGGTCGGCAATCCCAAAGGCAACGTGGACGACATCGAGGGCATTGCGGAGGTCGCCCACCGGCATCGGATCCCGTTCGTGGTCGACAACACGGTCACGCCCCCGCCGCTCTTTGACCCGTTCGAACACGGGGTGGACATCGCCGTCTACTCGCTCACCAAGATGATCGGGGGCCACGGCACCTCCGTCGGAGGGGCCGTGGTGGACGAAGGTCGCTTCGACTGGAAGGCGGCCGGCAGGTATGCGGAACTCACCGAGCCCGATCCTTCCTATCACGGGGTCAACTTCTGGGAGACGTTCGGCAGTCGCGA
>JAFGIH010000344.1 GCA_016929985.1 Thermoleophilia bacterium
CAGCCCGGCGGTGTTGATCTCCACCAGGACGCCCGCCCTGGCGATGCGGTCGACCAGCAGTCCGAGTTCGTATTCCAGGGTCCGGGTGGGCCGGTAGCCGAACTTCTTCACAAGGTCGAGATGGCCGAGGATGGTGAAGAGCCCGGAATCGGCGGCCTCCCCGACCAGCTGGAAGTACTCGATCCACACCTCGTCGATGTCGCGCTCGTCGTATTCGTCCATCTGGCGAGGGTCGTCGAACCCCCATGCGCCCAGATGGTGCACCGACCCGATGACGTAGTCGAACGGGTGGTTCTCGAGCAGGGTCTGGACTTCCGAGACCGTATGGGGACGGTAGTCCGCCTCGATCCCCAGGAGGACGTAGCCGGGGAACTCGGCCTTGAGCGCCTCCACCTCCGCCACGTAGGGGACCAGTTCGGACATGTGCATGGAGAGCTCGGGGTCGTGGTCGGGTAGTAGAGGCAGGTGGTCTGCGATGCCGATGCCGAGGAGGTCCAGCTGCCGGGCGGCCTGCACGTATTCGGCCGGACGGCCGGAGGCATGGCCGCAAAGGGAGGTGTGCGTGTGGTAGTCGGGGAGGCGCATGTCAGTCTCCGAGAAGGACGGTGTACGGACCATCGTTGACCAGCGACACTACCATGTGGGCTCCGAACCGGCCCGCGGCGGTGGGCACCCCCAGACACTCGAGGGCCTGACGGAACTCCTCCACGAGACTCTCCGCGGGGCCCGGGTCGGCGGCCTCACTGAAAGAGGGCCGGCGCCCGCGGCGGCAGTCCGCATACAGGGTGAATTGGCTGACCACCAGGGCGGAGCCTCCGATGTCGAGCAGCGAGAGGTTGGACTTGCCCTCGGAGTCGGGAAAGATGCGCAGCTTGGCCACCTTGTCGGCCAGGGTGACGACCTGCGCGCCGCCGGCGAGCGTGTCCTCGCGCCCCACACCCACCAGGAGCAGCAGGCCCTTGCCTATCTCGCCGACGATGTCGCCGTCGACCTCTACCGAGGCGCGGCTGACCCTCTGTGCCACGATACGCATCAGGCCGGCCCTCCGCCGCCGTCGCCGGCGGCCGGAGGCGCCTCCGTCCTGAGGAAGGTCGCTTCCCAGCGCCCGTCGGGGAGCGCCCGCTCCAGTCGCATGCGGACGAAGTGGTTTGTGAGTCGCTCGTCGGTGGTCACCAAGACCTCCATGTAGTTGCCGGTGAGTCCGACCAGCCGTCCGTCGGCTGTCCGCTCTTTGAGGACCAGGACTCGCTGCTCGGTCCCCACTAGCCTACCCCGGAACGCGGCCTTCTTATTCTCCCCCATCGCGCGTAAGCGCAGCGTTCGCTCGTGGATGGTCTCAACGTGCACCTTGGGCCGCATGTTGAAGGCGTGGGTGCCGGGGCGGTCGCTGTAACTGAAGACGTGAAGGTGGGTGAGCGGGCTGTGTTCGATGAACGAGAACGTGTCTTCGAACTCGCTGTCGGTCTCACCGGGAAAGCCGGTGATGACGTCGGCGCCCAAGGCGGCGTCGGGGAAGCGGCGGGCGAGCGACGTCACCACTTCCAGGTACTGACTCGCGGTGTAGGGCCGGTTCATGCGGCGCAGAACGGAGTCGGCCCCGCTCTGGAGCGGCAGGTGGAAGTGGTGCGCGACGCGGTCGCCACCGCGGAGCACGGCTTCTTGGAGCGCCTCGTCGGCCTCCAACGGCTCGAGAGAGCTCAGACGGTAGCGGTCCGCCCCGCCTTGCGCGAGCAGCAGCGTGAGGAGGTCGGCGAGAGAGCCCTCGCCGGTGTCGCGTCCCCACATGCCGAGATGGATGCCGGTGAGCACCACCTCACGGTAATCCCGGGCGGCCAGCAGGCGCACTTGCGCCACGACTTCGTTCTTGGGCATGCTGCGCGCCGGGCCTCGAGCCAGCGGGATGACGCAGTAGGCGCAGCGTGCGTCGCAACCGTTCTGGATCTTGAGAAAGGCCCTGGTGTACCCGTAGAAGTGGCTGAACTGCTCGCCCTCGAAGCTCGGGTGGTCGGGATACGGCGTCACCGCGACGAGCGGCGGCTTGGTTGCGCTGACAGGCGGCGCCGCGTCGGCGCCCGTGGGGCCGGCGCCGCCCGGTGGCTGCGGTCCGTGGCCGTCGAGGAGCCCGGCCAGGTACCCGGGCAGCTGCAACTTGTCCAGGTTCCCGAGCACAAGGTCGACGCCCTCGATGGCTGCAACGGCGTCAGCGTCGACCTGGGCGTAGCAACCCGCCGCGATCATCACGCAGTCGGGATCGAAGCGCTTGGCGGCTCGGATCTCATGCCGGCACGTCCTGTCGCTCTTGTGCGTCACAGTACACGTGTTGATGACGCGGATGTCGGCGTGCTCGTCCCAGTCGACCAGCCGGTAACCCTCCGCCTGCAGGCTCTCCTGCATCTGGGCGGTCTCGCACTGGTTGAGCCGGCAGCCGATGGTGCGGAAGGCTACGGTACGGGTAGGGGTGAGGCTGGGTGTTTCTGGCTGGATATCGAGAGAAGGCATGATCAGCCGAAGGTCTTCTACTTACCGTTGCTCGTGCAAGGCACCAAAGGACGGGAGGATGTTAGCATATAGGCCGCCCGTCTCCAGCGGGCTGG
>JAFGIH010000345.1 GCA_016929985.1 Thermoleophilia bacterium
CCGGCAAAGGCGATGCAGGTCTGCTCGGCGGCGGTCGTCTTATTGATGCTCTCGCTCATATCTTCTCCGAATCCACGGGAACAAGGTCGGAGCTATTTTACCCGGGTCAAATCCATAGGTCAATATCACCCGGATAAAAAGCGAGCGCTCGCCGGCCTACCGCTTGGTGACCTACCGCTTGGCGACCTACGAGTCGGTGATCTAGAACTCGGTCACCGGCGCCGTGACGTCTGGCGGCAACTCCCAGTCATCGGTGGTGGTGGTCGGTTGCGGCTTGGTGGTCGTGGTGGTAGGGGTCGGTCCCACCTCGATGGTCTTGGGGATCATCGGGTAGTTACTGGGGTACTTCTTGCTCTCCTTGGTGCCGTCGGCGTAAGTGATGGTGCGTGTCACCGAGCACGACCTGCCCGATTGACCGCTGATCTTCACGTGACTGGCCCCGGGGCTGAGCGCAGGGTTCAGCACGGTGACCACGGTGCGCTGCGCGCCGTACGAGAACCCACTGAAGCTGATCTTGACCTCGCGGCCTTCATCTGTGCCGTAGATGTTGAAGGTGGTGGTGATGCCGTCGGAAGTCCCGCGGATCCAGATGTGGTGGCCGGTGTCATTTCTGAATCTGAAGTTCTTGCCGCCCCCACCGGCCACCGTTGCATCCCGGCCGTCCGGGTAGTGGCTGATGTACAGAGAGTGGTTGTGCCGCTCAACGATCTCGAGGCCGGCTTCGAACACCGCGTTGAAGAGTGTGGTGGAGACCTGGCAGATGCCGCCTCCCAGCACGTCTTCCAGCTCGCCGCCACCGACAATGCCGGGCGCCGTCTTGTACCCGCGCGCCGATGTGCGAGGTCCGATGACCTTGTCGAAGTCGTACAGCTCGCCGGGGGCGAGGAACTTGTCGCTGGCGTACTTGGTGGTGATGCGCACGTTGACCTGGCGGTTCGCAGAACCCCGATATGGTTCGGTCGTGTACGAGGCCAGCAGGTTCTTGACTCCCATGGCCTCGGCTTCCTCGGTGGTGAAGTCGGCTTCCGCCTCCATCACCGCTACCTCCGCCGCCCGGCCGGTGGGTTTGAGCGCGGCGAGTCTCAACGCCTCCAGGGTGCCCTCCGGGTCCAGCTTCTCACCCGGTTGCGCAGGGACCACCCACGCCTTCTTACCGTCGCTGTCGAAGGTCGCGTCGACCGGTTCTTTGACCACCGCCGGAGCTATCCCGGCGACGAACTCACTCAGCTCTGAGTCTGAGAGCACGGGGACGAGCGTAGGTTCGCCGTTCTTCATCTCCGTCGAGAACTGCAGGGCCTCGACGATCTGGGCGGCAGGCAGCGTCCAGGAGTTCGATCCGTCTTTGAGGGTCACCGGACCGCTGATCATGGTCTTGGCCTGATCCAGGGCGGCCTGGTTGTCTTCGGGTAGGACGGTGGGCTTGACGACCAGCAGCGGAATCTCCAATTCCGCTGGCTCGAGCGAGAGCAGCACGGGCGTGATCATTTGGCGGAGGGCATTGCGGTCGACCGTCTGGCCGTTCAGGCCGCCGGTGATCTTGACCTCTCCGCCCTCGATCGCCAGTCCGGCGTCCACCGGCTCGACTTCGAGCTGCCGGGCGATGTCGGCCAGCAGCGCGTCCAGGGTGGCCGTTTCGATGTCCCCCTGGAGCGGCAGATCTATTTCGCTGAAATACAGCTTCCAACGGCGGCCCATGTCGACAAAGGCGTTGCTCTCGCGCGTGACGGCCATGGCGGCGCCGACGGCCCCAGTGACGTCCACGCCCGCCCCTGCCTCAGCGGGCATGATGTCCCAGCTCTTGCCGGCCGCGCTGAGCTTGATGGGGGCGGCCTGCTTGCCGGCGACGTACTTCTGCAGCGCCGCGGCGGCCTCCTCCTCGTTCAGTCCTCCCAGGTCGACGCCTGCGACACTGACACCCGGGTGTACCTTGTCCCGACTGATTCCCGCCTCGATCACGAGCACCAGGATGATGGCCAAGATCAGTGCGCCCACGCCGATGATGACCTTCATGCGGGGGCTCAGCGTGCGTGTGCGCGTACGGCGCTGCTCATCGCGACGTCGATATCTTTGTTCAGTGATGGCCTGGTCGTTCAGATCCACGAATCCGTCTCCCTGATCTCTCTAGTCTCCCGTCCGCACAATCTCCTGCCGCGGCTTCCTTCGACGCGGCCTAGCGTCAAGACCCGACGAGAAGCTATGTTGTGTTTTGGACAATCGAGGAACGAATCCTCGGAATGCTACCCGAATGACGTTGAACTGACCAGGGAGGTTGCGTGGGCGCTACAGATCCGGCTCTCGCCGCCGGGACACAACCCGAGGCGCCGCACTCGATCGCCTACCTCTTTCCGATCACGTTCTGCTCCGGCATTGTTCTTATCTCCCTGGGGCCGGTGCTCGATCCCATCATCCGCGATCTCGATGTACCCCTCTCGCAAGGTGGAGTAATCGCTACGGGTTTCGCCGCGGGACGCGTAGTGGCTCTGCTGTTGCTCAACCTCTTTCTGGCCAGAGTGCCTCTCAAGTGGCTCGTGGTAGGCGCCGCGCTGCTGCAGGCCGTGGGTTTCGCCGTCCCTGCGTTCTTCGCGCAGGGCTTGGGGCTTGTCGTGGGCTCGCTCGTCGTCGTGGGCGCGGCCGCGACCATCCCCATCGTGGTCCCGGTTATCTGGATAGGCGCCTATGCGAAGCGGGCCACCGAGCGGGCCATGCTCCTCATACTCATTTTCTTTGCGCTGGGCGTGGTGATATCGCCGCTGGCCATCGGGGGGGCCCTCGTGCTGGGCGCCGACTGGAGGTGGGTGTTCCTGGGGGAGGCCGCCTTCTCCGTGGTGATGGCGCTGGCCATCGCCGCTCTTCCGTTGGCCGATGTGCCCGAACGGGAGAACATCCGTCTGCGTCAGTTCCGCGAAGCGGTGACCTGGGCCCCTGGTCTGCTCGCCGTGGTGCTGATTGCCATGTTCTTCTACATCGGAGCCGAGCACATCCTCAATATCTGGCTGGCCGAGTTCCAGGTGGAGACCTTCGGTTCGAGCCAGGGCGCGGCGGCGGTCGCCCTGGGCCTCTTCTTCGGGGGGATGATGGTGGGGCGGCTGGCTTCGGTGCGTCTGACCCGCCATGTAGGGGCTTCGAGGATCCTGGCTGTCTCGTCCGGCCTCATGGCGGTGTTCATCGTGGTGACGGCCTTCGCGCCCTCGTTCGCCGTCTCCGAGGTCTGCATCTTCCTGGTCGGAGTAGGGGCGTCAGCTTCGTATCCGATGTTGTCCAGCTACGTAAACCGGTTCCCGGCCAAGTACTCCGGCCTCCTGTTCTCCCTGGTCACGCTGGTGGTGGTCGTGAGCGGAGCTGTGTTCGCCTATGCGGCCGGCCCCATTGCAGAGGCCCTGGGCATGCGTGCGGCCATCGGCCTTGCGGCGATCCCGGCCGCGCTGGTGGTGGCGCTCTCATTCCTGCTGCCCAGAAAGCCGATCGAGTGAGACCGGGCTCAGCCGGCGTGCTGCGCGAGCGACATGGCGCTGGGCAAGCTGATATCGTTGCCGTTGATTCGTGAACGATGACCGAGGGAGATCCGCGGTCTGAGCGATAGAGGCTCACAAGGCTATAGAGAACGCTACGGTGCTTGGGCGCTGGTCGCCGGGGCCTCTGAGGGTCTCGGGGCGGCCTTTGCTCAGGCGTTGGCTGCCCGCGGGATGGACCTGGTGCTGGTGGCGCGTCGGCGTGCCCCTCTCGACGAGTTGGCCGAGGAGTTGCGCCGTGCGAAGGGTGTGCAAGTCCGCTGCTACGATGGCGATCTCGCTTCCGAGGCCTTTCTGCAGACGCTGGTGTCTGCCTGCTCCGACCTCGATCTAGGTCTTGTCGTCTGCAACGCGGCCCAGGCGCCCATCGGCGATTTCGCTTCGCGAGACCCCGGGGATCTCATGCGGGTGGTCGACGTCAACGTCCGTTCGCCGCTTCTGCTGCTGCGCGCTCTGCTGCCGCAGATGAAAGCACGCGGGCGGGGTGGCGCGATCCTTATGACGTCGCTCACCGGCAACCTGGGAACTCCTGGGATCGCGGCCTACGCATCGAGCAAGGCCTTTCTGCGCGTGCTGGGCGAGAGTCTCTGGTATGAGCTGAAGGACCAAGGTATCGACGTGCTGGCCTGCATCTGCGGCGCGGTCCGCACACCCGGCTACACGACGGCGGCCGGTAAGGACGCCCCCGGCACCCTCGATGCCGAAGTGGTGGTCGAGAGGGCCCTGCGCGCCCTTGGGCGCGGGCCGGTGGTCATGCCGGGGTTCGTCAACCGGGTGGCCACGGTGTTCATGACCAAGCTCCTGCCCCGGCGAACGGCGATCGGCATATTGGCGCGGTCGACGCGTGGCCTTGCTCAGGTGCGCGACACGAAGGGAGAATCATGATGGCGGCGGCCGTGACGGGAGGGCGACGTTGAGCGACTTTGTGCCGGGGTTCTTCGCCCCGTGGATCATCTACGTGGTCATGCTGGGTCTGCACCTTGCCTTGCCGGCCCGAAAGGTCACCGGCTACGTGAGCGACACCCAGACCGGCAAACCCCTGCAATACCGCCTGAACGGACTCCTGGTGTTGGTGGTGTTGGTGGTGCTGTGGGTGGTCTTTGGTCTGACCGGCGTCTTCGCCTGGGACTGGCTGTACACTCATCGCTGGTCGGGCCTGATAGGCTCGGCGGTCCTGGGGGTGCTTCTGAGCTTGGCGGCGTTCTTCACCGCACCAGCGACGGGCCGCTCGCTGCCCGCCGACCTCTACTTTGGCCGCCGGATGAACCGGCAGTTCTTCGCTGCTCGGGTCGACGCCAAGATGTTTCTCTACCTGGTGGGGGCCGCGATGCTGGGCCTCAACCTGCTCGCCTTCACGGCTCACCACATCCTACGGTTCGAGCCCGACTTCTCTCCCGGGCTGATCCTGTACTGCGCTCTGTTCTACTGGTTCGTGGTGGAGTACCTCTTCTTCGAACGCGTCCATCTCTACACCTACGACATCTTCGCGGAGCGCATCGGGTTCAAGCTCGTCTGGGGATGCTTCACCTTCTACCCGTATTTCTACCTCATCGGACTATGGGTGGCCGCCGACCTGCCCGACCCGGGCACCCCGTGGTGGCTCCTGGTCGTCTTCACGCTCTTGTTCTTCATCGGCTGGATGTTCACCCGCGGCGCCAACATGCAGAAGTACTACTTCAAGACCCGGCCGCAGCGTGCGTTCCTGGGCTTCATGAAACCCGAAATCCTGAGCGATGGCTCGAACGCGCTGCTCTACAGCGGGTTCTGGGGTATGGCCCGGCATGTCAACTATCTCGGTGAGATATTGCAGGCGATCGGTCTCACCCTGGTGCTCGGATATCCCGGCCGTTGGGTCGCGTGGGTCTATCCCCTCTACTATGTCGCCCTGTTCCTGGGCCGCGAGCGGGCCGATGAGCGCCGCTGCGCCGCCAAGTACGGCGAGCTCTGGACGGAGTACAAAGAGCGCGTGCCGCGCCGGATCGTGCCCTGGCTGTACTGAGCGAATCCGCTGTGCCCAGATCGCGATCGAGGCGGCACTACTCGGGGGGCGACTCTGCCTCGAGCGCCTTGATCGTGCCGGCGACTCCGGCCTGACCGGGCGCCAGCGCATCGACCGACTTCAACACCGCGAGCGCCTCGGCCGTCTTGCCCTGTTCGTAGTAGATACCCGCCAAGGTCAGTGCAGCGCTGCCGTCCTTTGGATCGAGCTGCAGGCAGTATTCCAGTGTCGAGACGGCTTCGGCCTCTTCGCCGGTCCCCAGAAGAGCCCTGGCCAGTTGGACGCGGATCGCGGTACCCAATGGCATGACCTCGAGTCCGCGCTCCGCCGCCTCGATGGCCCGTCCATGCAGGTCCTCACCGAGTACCGGCGCCGCATAGTTGTAGACGGCGGCCAGGTTGACGTAGTTGGCATAGTCGTACGGCGTGAACGCGATGGCGTCCGTGCAGGCGGATTCGGCTTTCGTGAAGCTACGCTTCAGCGCATCGACTTGAGGGGTCGGGTCGTCACCGCTCTCCTGTGCCTGGATGGCTGGGCCTAGGTCGGCGGCCATCTGCTCGGCGCGAGCAACAGCCAGGGCTGCCCGGTGTTCGGGACTGTAAGGGTTGAGTTCTACTGCACGGACGGCGGCGGCAGCGCGGTCGTCCAAGGCTACCGAGAACGCATCTTCCGAGTCTACGTAGGCGGCGTCCGCGGCGAGCACGATCACCTGACCAGCTATGCCCAGTACGGCAACGAGAACGACGATTGCGACGGCCGGTGCTCTCCATCGGAAGGGTTTGACCTCCCTGGTGCGGGCTGTCGGCGCGAG
>JAFGIH010000346.1 GCA_016929985.1 Thermoleophilia bacterium
GATGAAAGCCCCCACGCCGAGCAGCACCTTCGTCCGGGTGCTGAGGCGCCGCCGCCGCTGCGGGTTGCGCGACACCCTTCTCTCTGTGAGGGCCTCTCTGTTCAAGTCCAACGGCGTGTCTCCCACGTCGAATCGATCCCGCCCGTTCCGGCGTCCCTGTCTTCTTCCCACTCTGGCTGGCGTCTAGTCCGGACGAGAGGTTATGGTTTGTCTTTGACACCCGGGGTCCGAATCCTCGGACTGTCATCTCAATGACGCAAGACGGGTCTCGGAGGTTGCATGACGACGGACGATGAGTGTGGCACTACGCGGCCACCGACTGTGGCGCCGCACTCGATTTCATACCTCTTCCCCATCACCTTCTGTTCGGGGATCGTGCTCATCTCGCTTGGACCCCTCCTGGACCCCATCATCAGAGATCTCGAGGTGCCGCTCTCTCAAGGGGGCATTATAGCGGCAGGGTTCGCCGCCGGCCGCGTGGTCGCTCTCCTTGTGCTGAACCTGTTTCTCGCCAGGCTGTCTCTCAGGCGGCTGGTGGTGGGCGCCGCGTTGCTGCAGGCTGTGGGCTTCGCCATACCTGCGCTACTGGCGGACGGTCTGGGGCTTGTGGTGGCAGGCCTCGCAGTGGTCGGTGCGGCGGCGACCATCCCCATCGTGGTGCCGGTCATCTGGATAGGCTTCTATGCGAAGCAGGCCACTGAAAGAGCGATGCTCCTTATCCTGATCTTCTTCGCGCTCGGGGTGGTCGTGTCGCCGCTTGCCATCGGAGGTGCGCTTGCACTCGGCGCGGACTGGCGATGGGTGTTTCTGGGCGAGGCGGCCTTCTCGGTGGTGATGGCGACGGTTATCACGCTCTTACCGCTCGCCGACGTTCCCGGCAGGGCGAACATCCGTCTGCGGCACGTCCGTGAAGCGGCGGGTTGGGCGCCGGGCCTGTTGGCCGTCATGCTGACAGCCATGTTCATGTACATAGGCGCCGAACACATCCTCAACATCTGGCTGGCCGAGTATCAGGTGCAGACGTTCGGGGCCGGCCAGGGGGCGGCGGCTGTGGCGTTGGCTCTGTTCTTCGGAGGGATGATGGTGGGGAGGCTTGCCTCAGTGCGTCTGACCCGGCGCTTCGCCGCCTCCCGGATCCTGGCCGTCTCGTCGGCTTTCATGGCGGTCTTCATAGTCGTCACCGCCTTCGCGCCCTCGTTTGCCGCATCGGAGGTCTGCATCTCTCTCACCGGGTTGGGAGCGTCGGCCTCGTATCCGATGCTGTCCAGCTACGTCAACCGGTTTCCGGCCAAGTACGCGGGGCTGCTATTCTCGACAGTGACGCTGGTGGTGATCGTCAGCGGGGCGGTGTTCGCCTATGCCGCCGGCCCGGTCGCGGAAGCGCTGGGCATGCGGACTTCCATCGCTCTGGCGGCCGTTCCGGCCGCGATAGTAGTGGTGCTCTCGTTCTTTTTGCCTGGAACACCGCTGGACATCCCAGGGGAGGCATCGGATGCCTGAGCAGGACCCAAGATGATGTCGGGACTTGTGGATGAGGCCCGGCTTGTTGCGCAGGTCGCCGGCTATGCCGGCGTGCTTCTGGGTGTCTGCGCGGGCGTGGTACAGCTCGCTTACGGGTCGTCGATCCCCGATTGGACGGGTGACAAGATGGACACCACCGGTCTTGGGCTGGCCACCATCGACCTGAGCATCGTGGCCGGAGTCGCCATCTGGCGTCTTCTGCGAGCGACCGACCTGCGATGGCGTGCCGGTTTGGCGTGTGTCGCCCTCGCGTGCGCGATCGTCTGTTTCACCACGGTCGGCCGGCTCTGGTATGTCCCCGGCCCGCTACTCATCCTGGCGACGGTACTGGGTCTTTGCCGCAGAAGGAGGCGAACAGTGTGACGGACCATGACCGCTCGGGCGGTGACGGGTTTCCGCAGTGCTATGGCCCTTGGGCGTTGGTCGCCGGCGCCTCCGAGGGCCTCGGCGCGGCGTATGCCCGTGCGCTTGCGGCTCGAGGCATGAATCTGGTGCTGGTGGCTCGCCGCGGGGGGCCGCTGGAAGACCTCGCAACGCAGATTGGTGCTGCGTCCGGTGTCGAGATACGTTGCTACGACGGAGACCTTGCATGCGATACGTTCTTGAACGATCTGCTCGCCGCGTGCTCGGTTCTGGACCTCGGCCTCGTGGTCTGTAACGCGGCCCAAGCCCCCATCGGAGACCTGGCCTCCAGAGACCGAGAGGACCTGATGCGGGTGGTGGACGTCAACGTCCGGGCCCCTATGGTCCTGCTTCGCGCGCTTCTGCCGGGCATGATCGACCGGGGTCGGGGAGCCGTCGTGCTCATGAGTTCCTTCACCGGCAATCTGGGCACACCTCGAATCGCCTCCTACGCGGCCAGCAAGGCCTTTCTCCGTGTCCTCGGGGAGAGTCTTTGGTATGAGCTGAAAGACCGGGGCATCAGTGTGGTGGCCTGCTCGGCGGGAGCCATCCGCACCCCGGGGTATGCGGCCGCGGCCGGCAAGGACGCCCCCGGCACGCTCGATGCTGAGAAGGTGGTCGAGCACACCCTCCGATCGCTCGATCGCGGCCCGGTGGTGATGCCGGGACTCGTCAACCGGCTCTCCACATTGTTCATGACCAGGGTGCTGCCCCGGCGCGCTGCAATAGGGATCTTGGCGCGCTCCACCAGCGGCCTGGCGCAGGTCAAAGAGACGAAAGGGCAACAATGACCGACTTCATACCCGGGTTCTTCGCACCATGGATCATCTACCTGCTCATGCTGGCTCTGCATCTCATACTACCGGCACGCAGGGTGGCTGGCTACGTGCGCGACGAGCGGACCGGCGCGGCACTTCATTACCGGCTCAACGGACTCGTGGTGCTCGTGGTGCTGGTGGTGTTGTGGGTGGTGTTCGGACTCACCGGAGTCCTCCCCTGGGATTGGCTCTACGTGCACCGGTGGTCGGGTCTCATCGGCTCGGCCGTCTTGGGCGTACTGCTCAGTCTTGCCGCGTTCTTCTCCGCTCCGGCCACGGGCCGTTCGTTCTTTGCCGACCTGTATTTTGGCCGCCGGATGAACCGTCAGCTTCTAGGCGCCCGGGTGGATGCGAAGATGTTCCTGTACATGGTCGGCGCCGCCATGTTGGGGCTCAACCTGCTCGCGTTCACGGCGCACCACGTCATGACGTTCGAGCCCGGTTTCTCGCCCGGAGTGATCCTTTACTGCGCCCTCTTCTACTGGTTTGTGGTCGAGTATCTCTTCTTCGAGCGCGTGCATCTCTACACGTACGACATCTTCGCCGAGCGGATCGGCTTCAAGCTGGTGTGGGGATGCTTCACCTTCTATCCGTATTTCTACCTCATCGGTCTGTGGGTGGTCGCCGACCTGCCCGACCCGGGTACCTCCTGGTGGGTCTTGGTCGTCTTCGCGTTGGTGTTCTTTGTCGGCTGGGTCTTCACGCGAGGCGCCAACATGCAGAAGTACTGTTTCAAGACCAAGCCGGACCGCGCTTTTCTGGGCTTCATGCGGCCGAAGGTCCTGAAAGACGGCAGCAACTCGCTTCTGTGCGGCGGATTCTGGGGCATCTCACGACATGTCAACTATCTGGGCGAGATCGTGCAGGCCGTCGGCCTGACCTTGGTGCTGGGCTATCCGGGGCGCTGGATCGTTTGGCTCTACCCGCTGTATTACGTGGCCCTGTTCTTGGGGCGGGAGCGCGCCGACGAGCGGCGATGCGCAGCCAAGTACGGCGAGCTCTGGGCGGAGTACGAGCAACGTGTGCCGCGGCGGATCGTGCCCTGGGTCTACTGACCTGATCACGTGGGCGACGTCTCCGGGGGTCGGCATCGCGGCATCGCCGCTATTCGGAGGGTGCCTCCGCTTCTAGCGCTTTGATCGTGTTTGCGATGCCGGCTTGTCCCGGTGCGATCGCCTCGACCGACTTCAACACCGCCAATGCTTCGGCGGTGTTGCCCCGTTCGTGGTAGATGTACGCGAGGTTCAGCGCGGCGTTCCCATCCCTCTGGTCTAGTTGCAGACAGTATTCGAGCGTCTGGACGGCCTCGGTCTCTTTGCCGATCCCGACAAGCGCCTTAGCCAGTTGGACCCGGATCGCGGTGCCCAGCGGCATGACCTCGAGTCCGAGCTCGACCGTCTCGATAGACCTGTGGAACAGGTCCTCACCGAGCACCGGCGCCGCATAGTTGTACACGGCGGCTAGGTTCACATAGTTGGCATAGTCCTGGGGGGTGAAGGCGATAGCGTCCATGCATGCGGATTCGGCCTCCGCGAAGCTGTGCTTCAGTGCATCGACGTAGGGGGTCGGGTCGTCATCGCTCTCCCGCACCTCGAGGACGGTGCTGAGGTCGGAAGCCATCTGCTCGGCGCGGGTAAGGGCGAGCGCTGCCCGGTGCTCGGGACTGTAAGGGTTGAACTCTACGGCGTGGACGGCAGCGGCAGCACGGTCGTCGTAGGTGATCGAAAACTCATCTTGCGAATCGACGTAGGCGCTATCCGCGGCGAGCACGATCACCTGGCCGGCTATGCCCATGCCTGCTAGGAGCACGACGAGCGCGGCGACCGGTGCTCCCCATCGGAGGGGCTTGACCTCTCTAGTGCGGGCGGTCGGCGCGAGGACCAGCGCCATCGCCATCCACAAGAGAAATGTGATGCCGGGGATCGAGAGGCCTGCCAGCAGGTGCGCTAGGTAGCCCGCCGATGCCGCCCAGAAGGCGCCGAGGACGATATGCTCAGACCCCTCGGAGCGCCCAAAGACCGTCCGGAATGATCTGACGCCCGTCCAGACGCAGATCCCGAAGAACAGCAGTGCACCGACGATGCCGATGCCGGTGGCCAGGTGGAGAGGATAGTTGTGAGCGTTGTCCACCTTGCTGGCGCTTCCAGCATCACGCAGGTACTCAATGGGTTTGAGTCTGGAGAACGCGAAGGTGAAGTTGTCGGCTCCCCAGCCGAACAGCGGCCGGTCTTTGATCGCCGTGACGGCAGCCTGCCAGATCTCGGTGCGCGTCTGCCCGCTGCCGCTGC
>JAFGIH010000347.1 GCA_016929985.1 Thermoleophilia bacterium
CCGCGACTCCGGCAGGCCCCTGATGACCGTCTGCGGTGTGACCGGAGTCTGGTCGGCGACGGAGTGGATGTTGGTGGTCGCCCCGCCCACCTCCACCACCAGGAGACTGCCGATGCCCGGCTCGCCCTCGGCTCCGTCAGCCAGCAGGGCGGCCGCCTGCAAGGTGGCCTTGGGCGTGGGGATGATGGGCCCGCCGACGAAGTCGGCGGCCTTGTCGAGGCCTTTGGCGTGAGTGATATGGGCTATGAAGATCTCCCTTATGAGCGCCTGCGCGGGCTCTACCTTCACTGTGTCGAGGGTGGGCAGCACGTTGGTGGCCCTGTAGACCTTCTTGCCCGCCCTCTCGAGCATCTCCCGAACAGTGTCGGCGACCACCCGGTTGCCGGCCACCAGGATGGGGCACTCCACTCCCGAATGGGCCAGCACATGGGCATTGTGCGTGATCACCCGCTTGTCGCCGCCGTCGGTGCCGCCGCACAGCAGGATGATGTCGCACCGGGCCGCCTCGATCTCGCGGACGACCTCCTTGTCGATCTCGAAACCGTACGAGCAGACGACCTTGGCGCCGGCGCCCAGACAGGCCCTGCGGGCAGCCTCCAGGGTCAGTTCGGGCACCAGCCCGATGGCCGCCATCTTCAGGCCGCCGGCCGCACTGCTGCTCGCATATTTGCCCTCGACGTCCGTCAGATCCAGCCCGCACGAGTCGACGAGCTCCGCCAGCGCGTTGTTCAGGCCGATGGTGACATCGGTGTCGATGGTGGTCGGTGACTGGGCTCTGCCCAGGATGACCTCCTTGGAGAGATCGACGGCCAGGATCTTGGTCCAGGTGCTCCCGAAGTCGATCAGTAGATAGACACTCACGGGCGGCCTTCGTACTTACGCATCTGCCTCTCTCAGTCGATGCCGAGGTCGGTCTTCAGAGCCTGTACGGCCTCGGCCGCGGTACAGGTATTGGGGAAGGCTCGATCGAAGCCCATCTCCCTGAAGCGCCGCTCGATCTCGGGCCAGTTCTTCTCCAGCTCGATGGGCGCCGCCACCGTGCCGCCCACGTAGAGGATGATGTCGTCGAGGCCGGCTTCGATGCACTTGTCGCGGAGGCCCTCACAGTCCAAGACGCCCATTCCGTACATCGACGAGACAAGGATGGCGTCGGCATCGATCTCGATGGCGGCGTTGATGAACTCCTGCTGGGGGACGACCGCGCCCAAGAAGGCGACGGTGAAACCGGCCTCCTTGAAGGCCTTCTCGAGCACCCAACCGCCGATCATGTGGGCATCGGCGCCGATAGTGCCTATGACCACGGCTTTGTTGACGTGTCTCCTCTTCACCTGTTCTCCTCCTGTCCGGCCTGCCGCTTCGGCAGTATCGAGGCGAACTGCAGGTCATGCACCACCATGTCGAAGCTGAGCTCGCGCCCCTCCTTCTTCGCTCTGCCCGCCAGCTTCTCCCGGTGGTAGACCAAGACTTCCTTCGGCAGAGGGATGTCGCCGGGGTCGAAGTAACGCACGGCGTTCTCGGCATCGCGCATGACCATGACCTTGCCCTTGTTGTACTTCCAGGGGGTCAGCATGGTGTCCACCCAGCCGGCTTCGACCCCCTTGCACATGCCCACGGCCATGTCGCCGCCGCCCGCCTCCAGGCACTTCTCCATGAGAGTCCTGACTTCCAGCTCGATCATGGCCTCTTCCAGGCGCGACTCCTCCGATTCGGGCATCTTCTGGGTGCCCATCAGCGTGAGCAGATGCCTGGCCAGGCGGACCGAGCTGGCCATGCCCTCTTTGGTGGGGGTGGCGAAGGCCTCATCCTCGCTCTTGAGGATGGCGGTGGTGAAGTCTCCCAGTATCGCGATGGTGGCGTTCCAGGCGATCATGGCGCTGGACTCCTCCACTCGGGGCGGCCAGGCTCCCAGGAAGGGATAGCCTCCGGTGAAGAACTTGACGTCGTAGCCGAAGCGCCGCGTGTACTCCTGGCACAGCCGTCTGGTCACCCTGACCATGGCGATGTCCTGGATGAGGTTCATGTTCAGGCCGTTCTCCAGGAACTGGTACCTGATGCCCTGCTCGGCGCCCAACAGCGACTGTGAGACGACCACGAACGACCGATATCCGGGGCTGTCGTAGCCGCTGAGGTTGCAGGCGTTGTGCGTGCAGATCGGCACGCCGTTCTCGGTGTAGATCGCCGCCAGCCGGCTCTCGTACTGGTTGATGCGGATCTCTTCTTCCAGGGGGATGTCTTTGCAGTGGGCTATGCACTCCTGCAGCGACCTGGTGTTGGCTCCGTTCCATCCCGCGGCAAGGGCGATCTCGGAGGCCAGGCGCCCGTCTTCGTCGGTGGAGTTGAGGGTCAGGGGCACCTGCGATGCCCTGCGGATCTTGCGGGCCTCTTCCACGCCGAAGTTGACGATGGGCCAGCCGTTCAACATCGACATGCCCTCTTGCCTGCTCCTTTCGATGCCGGCCGCGGCCCTCTCGAAGTCGAGCTTGCGTGTGTACGAATCGGAGAAGATGATCCAGACGCCGTCGGGAGCCAGACCCTCCGCCTCCACATACTGCAAACCCTCGATGGTGTACTCGGTGAGGGCCCGGCCGAACTGGGGCATGAGCAGGTGGATGCCGCGCTCTTCGGCCTCCTTGTGCTTGAGCGCGTGGCTCTTGCCCTGAGACAGCTCCTTAGCGGCGGCTATGCACTCGTCCAGATCCTCGATGTCCTTCCCCGTCTCCCACTGGGGAAGCACCTCTTCTTTCCGGATGCGGAAGAACTCCTCGTCCGACAGCCGCTGGTTCCTGATCTTCTGGCTCATTCGGTCTCCTCCGCGGGTCCCCAAAGCACAGACGCCTCATCGGGCAGAAGAAGCTCACGGACCACTCGAACGCGACTCGAAACTACTAAGTGGGGGGTGTATTGTCAAGCACGGCCATGTTCGTTAACGAGAGGGGTAAGAGGTGGAGCGGAACATCGTCTACTTCGAGAAACCGGGACGTGCGAACACGGAGGAGACCCTCCGTCTGGTGGCACAGGAGGCCGAAAGGCGCGGGATAACCAAGGTCGTTCTTGCCTCGACTACGGGCGATACCGCACGCGCCGCCGCGGCGCTCTTCGCGGGCACGCAGGTCAAGCTGGTGGTGGTACCGCACCAGTACGGCTTCACCGAGAACCAGCGCTTCCCGGCCAAACTCGTCGCTGAACTGGAGCAGCAGGGGCACCGGGTGCACTTCGGCACCATGCTGTTCCACACCGACGGCTTCTACGGGGTGGGGTCTCCCGAGGCGATGGCCATGGCGCTGCGCACCATCTGCCAGGGCATGAAGGTCTGCGTGGAGATCGTGCTCATGGCTGCCGATGCCGGGCTGGTCGCGCAGGGCGAAGAGGTCATCGCGGTCTCGGGCACCCGCCGCGGGGCCGACACCGCCGTGGTGGCCCTTGCTTCCACCTCCACCGCCCTACACGACCTGCATGTCACCGAGATCATCTGCAAGCCGCTCCAGACCAGATCGTGGGCGCGCGGCACCAGTCCCTACGACGTGCACGGCGAGAGAGGGGGGCGGCCGCAGGTCTCGCAAGGCGGGAGCGACGACCAGAAAGGAGTCGGACGGTGACCACAGAGCAAGAGATCGCGCGATTCGTCTGTCACACCACCTACGGTGACATTCCCGCCGCTGCTCTCGGGACGGTGCGAGATGTGGTGCTCGGCGTTCTGGGCACGACCATCGCCGGGGCGAGGGCCGAAGGCTGCGAGACGGTGGTCGCAATGGCCCGGGAGTTGGGCGGGAGGCCCGAAGCATCCATCCTGGTCCATGGAGACAGGGTGCCGGCCCAGCAGGCTGCCTTCGCCAACGCGGTCATGGCGCGCGCCCTCGACTTCGAAGACTCCATGGCGCCCGGCGCGCACGCGGGAGCGGCCGTGGTTTCGGCCGCGCTGGCCGCGGCGGAGCTCGCCGGCGGAGCGAGCGGTGCGGACTTTCTCGCGGCGGTGGCGGTGGGCCTCGAGCTCGCCGTGCGGCTGAACCTGGGAGAGGCGGAGTACGACGGTTTCGATCCCACGGGGGTATGCGTGCCCTTCGGGTCGACCGCGGCCGCCGCCAAGATCCTGGGCCTCTCCGAGGATGAGACTCTGAACGCCCTGGCCCTCGCGTTCTGCCGTTGCGGCGGCAGCTTCCAGGCGAACGTCGACGGCGCGCTGGCTGTGAGGATGATCCAGGGTTGGGTGGTCGAGACCGGCGTCACCTGCGCCAGGCTGGCCGCCCGTGGCATCACAGGTCCGCGCAACTTCCTCGACGGGGTGTACGGCTACTTTCATCTCTTCGGCCGCGACCGGGTGGGGGCCGGCACGGTGCTCCCGGGCCTGGGCAGCCAGTGGCACGTGGACACGTTGGTCTTCAAGAAGTATCCGAGTTGCGGAGGCACACAGTCGAGCACCGAGCTCATCCTCGACCTCATTCGCGAGGAGAACCTGGAAGCCGACGATGTGGAGCGCATCGAGATCCGCATCGTCCCCTACCTCCACCGGCTGGTGGGCCACCCCTTCGAACTCGGCAGCAATCCCAAGGTGAACGCCCAGTTCAGCGTGCGCTGGTGCGTGGCCAACGCGCTGGTCCGCAAGGCCTCGACGCTCGCTCACTTCGAGATCGACGCCGTCGGCGACCCGGACGTGCTCAGGCTGGTGGAGAGGATAGAAGTCGTTTCGGATGCCGCTCTTGACGCGCGCAGCCACAGCGCCGCGGACCTGTGCGTGGTGACCAAGGACGGCGGGGAACACCTCAAGAAGATGGACGTAGCCCCGGGATTCCCGGGCAACCCACTCTCCAAAGCGGAGCACGTGCAACGGTTCTGGGATTGCCTCGCGTTCGGGGGCGACCCGGGGTTCGACGTGAAGAGGGGGGAGCAGATCATCCACATGGTGGATCACTTGGAGGAGAGGGGAGACGTCCGAGACCTGATAGCGTTGCTCCTGCCGGCGTGAGGCCGGGTCGAGCCGGGAGCGGGCCGTTGACCAAGAAAGGTGGGAGTCCGTGATAGACCTGGATACGATGCACCAAGACGCCGAGGAGCTGGAGAAGTATCTGCGGCTGCAGACCTACCCGCTTGCGATACGGCTTCTGCGGTCGGAATCCGAGATCCCGGTGGACGCGCGACGCCCCAAGAGAGACGAGGGCTGTCAGTACAACGTGTGCCAGGCCTTCGCGCTCTCGCGGAGGAACGGTTGCACGATGGCCATGCTGAAAGAAGACATGTACTGCTTCGAGCCGGTGGTCGGCTACGGCATGGGAGAGCCGCCGCAGGAGTTCCTCGACGGCCAGAACCGCTACCCCGGCGACGTGGCGACCCAGGAGGCGGGGCGACGGTACGCCGAGCAGTTCCCGCGCCTCGAGACCGGCAAGTACATCGGTATCTTGTCGGCTCCTCTGGCGCAGGCCTCCTTCGAGCCCGACGCCGTTATGATCTACTGCAATCCGGCGCAGTTGGTGGTCCTGCTGATGGCTGGGGAGTACAAGACGGGAGAGAACCTCCCGACCGCGCTGTCCGGGCATGCGGCCTGCGTATACGGGCTGGTGCCCGCCTTCTGCGAGGGCAAGTACCAGGTGGCCGTGCCATGCAGGGGCGACCACATCACGGCCATGGCCGGCGATGACGAGATGATCTTCACCATACCGATGACGAAGTTCGACGAGTTCATGTTCGGCATGAGGACTGTCGTCGGCGGTGAGGGGAAGCTGACGCGGCTGCCCATGATCCACGAGATGAAGCCAGCCGCCGTCCAGCCCGAGAGCTACTTCAGGATGGCGGAACTCATGGGCATGGATATCAGACGGCCCGACTAGGGCTTTCGGCAGCGAGCTTGACAGGGCCTAACCGGCTTCGTCATACTGGAGCCGCATTTCACCGGGGACCACCGAGTCGAGGATGCCCCGGAGGTGCAACGGGGCGCGGCCTGATAGGGCCGGAGCGGTACGAGTCGCGAGGGGGATCGATGGGCGAATGTACTGTGCGCAGGACCACTGCCTGGTCCCCTCCTCCTCTCTGCGTCCCATTCCTCACGGCCACACTCTCGCCCGCGTCGAGTCCAACAGACAGCGGGAGGTAGACGCTGGCCATGATCTGCTGCGCGTCGATGAGGAGCCGCGGGAGCGGATTCTCGTGAAAGGGAGGGGGGTGGTCGTTCGAAGAGCCACCGTGTGTTGGTAGACCTTCTTTGTCGGACCTTGGCTTCTAGTAAGGAGCGTCAGTCACAATGAGAAAATTGGTTCTACTCGCTGCATGCTTGGCAATGATCGCCGCTTTGTTCGTGTTCGGCTGCGGCGATGACGAGACCACAACCACAGCGGCTCCGGCTACCACGGCGGCACCGGCTACTACTGCAGGACCGGCAACGACTGCGGGGCCGGCAACGACCGCGGCTCCGGAGACGACCACCACGGGCGCGCCGGTCGAAGCGACCGTCATAAAGCTCAGCTTCGCCTCTGAGAAGCCGCCCACACACGTCGATCACACCGCCAACTTCCCCGGCTTCTTCGAGCTGGTGGAGCAGGCTACCAACGGCAAGTACAAGTTCGAGATCGAGTGGTTCCCGGTCAACACCATCCTTGCGCCGCCGGACATCTATGACGGCGTGAAGACCGGTGTCGTCGACTGCGGCCAGTCCAGCATGGGCTATACGCCTCGCCAGTTCCCTGTCATGCAGACCATGATGCAGCCGGGCATCTCGCCGCCGAAGAACACCGCCGCTATGGTCGCTGCCGGTAACGAGCTGTACGCGAAGTATCAGCCCAAGGAATTCGCCGACACCCACGTTCTCTTCATCTACGCCTGCGGCCCCGGATGGCTGCATGCCGACTTCCCGCTCGAGACCGCCGCCCAGCTGAAAGGACTCAGGATCAGGTGCTCCGGCACCTCGACCAGAGCCATCGAGCTGGTGGGCGCAGACCCGATAGCCATGCCCATGGCGGACGTCTACGAGGCGGCGCAGAAGGGCACCATCGACGCCCTGGTCTCGCCGGCCGAGACGCTGGAAGGCTGGAAACACAACGAGCTCTTCGACTATTCCACACTGCTCAACCAGATTTACGCCTCCGACTTCTTCTGGGTGGCCATGAATCTGGACAAGTGGAACTCGCTGCCTGACGATCTCAAGGCGGCGTTCGACGCGGTCCAGGCAGAGGGCGCGGCTCGAGCCGGCGCTATCTGGGACTATGCGCACGAACACGCCATAGAGATATCGGAGCCGCTTGGGCACAAGACCGCCGAGCTTCCCGAGGCCGAGAAGGCCAAGGTAACCGAGATGATCAAGCCCATCCGCGACGAGTATGTGGCTTATCTGAACGAGAGTGGTCTGCCCGGCGAGGATATCGTGGCCGACTGCATGTCGATGATGGAGAAGGCTAACGCGGCTGAATACGAGTCGTGGGAGCCACCAGCTCAATAGATGCTGTAGCAGTCCTTGGCGCCCCGGGTCACCCGGGGCGCCAAGGGACCATTCGTCCGCCGGCGCGACTCGAAAGGTGAGGTCGCCTTCACATGGGCAAACTAGAACGTGTTTTCGGAGCATTCACGAAGTACGGCGACTATCTCGCCCGTCTCGGTATGGTCGCTCTGCTGGTGCTTGTCGTCGCCAACGTGATCTTGCGTTATGCCTTCAAGTCTATTCAGGGCGCCTACGACTATGTGGGTCTCATCACCGCGGTGTCTGTGACTCTTGCCGTCGCCTACACCGCCTACGAGCGAGGCCACATAGAGATAGAGATCCTGATGGAACACTTTCCTGAGCGCTTCCAGTCGCTCGTTGGCAGCATCATGATGCTGATC
This sequence comes from Thermoleophilia bacterium, assembly GCA_016929985.1. Next base: position 7,801 of record JAFGIH010000347.1, read on the forward strand.
AGCACGGTGTTCTTCTGCATCGCCTCCTGGCAGTGCGTGGTAGTCGGCATCTCGATGAAAGAGGCCAATGAGACGACCATGGCAGTCTACGTTCAGCTTTATCCCTTCATGTACATCCTGGCTTTCGGGCTGGCATTGACGGCCCTGGCAACACTCATCCACACCACAAAGTACGCAGTCAAGGCGGCGAGACCATGAACCCAACGACCATAGCCGTCATCGGTATCGTCGTGCTGGTAGTCATCTTCCTGCTGCGCATGCCCGTGGCCTACGCCATGGGGGTGGTGGGCTTCGTAGGATTCATCGTGGCGTCGTCGTGGAGTGGGGCGCTCAGGATCGTCGCGAAAGACCTATGGGCGACTTTCTCGTCGTACTCGCTCTCCGTCGCCCCGATGTTCGTTCTTATGGGCACCATTGCCTTCTACTCGGGCATCAGCGGCCGCCTTTTCGACGCCGCCAACAAGTGGTTGGGCCGGCTACCCGGCGGTCTGTCGCTTGCCACCATCGCCGCGTGCGCAGGCTTCGGCGCCATGTGCGGCTCGACGACGGCTGCCGCGGCGGCCATGGGCAAGGTCACCCTGCCCGAGATGAAGCGTTACGGATACGATGATGCCCTGAGGACCGGCTGCATAGCATCCGCCGGCAGCCTGGCCATCATGATCCCTCCCAGCACGGTGCTGATCATCTACGGGGTGATGACCGAGCAGTCCATCGGCAAGCTGTTCATCGCCGGCATCTTGCCCGGCCTTCTTCTGGCCGTGGCGTTCATGGCCGTCGTTCTGCTGCTTGTCTGGCGTAACCCCGGCCTCGCTCCTCCGGGGGTGAAGACCAGCTGGAAGGAGAAGTTCTTCGGGCTGTCCGGCATCATCGAGATGCTACTGCTGTTCGCCCTGGTCATGGGCGGTCTCTTCGTCGGATGGTTCACTCCCACGGAGGCCGGCGCCGTCGGCGCCTTTGGCGCCATAATCATCGCGCTGGCGCGAAGAAAGCTGACCCTGAACGCCTTCTGGCAGTCGCTCAAAGAGACGACGCGCATCACGGCCATGGTCTTTCTGATCATCGCGTGCGCCACCATCTTCGGCCACTTCATGGCCATAACCAGGGCGCCGTTCGCGCTGTCCGAGTTTGTGGGCGGGTTGCCGCTTCCTTCCATCGTCATCATGATGCTCGTCATGTGCATCTACCTCATCGGTGGTTGCTTCATGGACTCGCTGGCTCTGGTCACCCTGACCATTCCGATCCTCTATCCCATCGTCACGAAACTGGGCTATGACCCCATCTGGTTTGGCGTCTTGATCATCCTTGCCGCCGAGATGGGCGTGATCACTCCTCCGGTAGGGGTGAACGTCTACGTGATCAAGGGTGTCGCTCCAGATGTTCCCATGCACACCATATTCCGAGGCATCTGGCCATTCCTCGGCGCGGAGGTCATCTGCACGGTGATCATCCTGTTCGTTCCGCAAATAGCTCTGTTCTTGCCGAATCTGACCTAATGACCATCAGCAGCCTCCCAGACAAGTGGAGGTAGTGGCAAGGGGTTGACCATGACAGGCGACGCGAAGTCGGGTGCCCGTCGGCACGCCGCCGCTCTGCAGGTCCTCGGCTCGAGTACCACCGGGGTGGCAGGGGAGGCTGACGGGACTATGACCGGCATGGGCGTGGACAAGCAGGTGATCAGAGGCAGCGGTCTCATCGGCCCCAGAGACTCGGGCGCTCCGACGCTCGTGGACGTGGCAGAGGGCAGGATCGTCCGTATCCGGCCGTTGCACTACGAGATGAGCTACGACAAGAAGGGCTTCAACGCCTGGAAGATGGAGGCTCGGGGCAAAACGCTGGAGCCACCCCTGAAAGCGTGCGTCGGTCCTCTCGGCCTGGCCTACAAGAAACGCGTCTA
>JAFGIH010000348.1 GCA_016929985.1 Thermoleophilia bacterium
CAGAAGCACGCTCCCCTTCTGGTGGATGATCCCCCGGCGAGCACCGTTGTTCGAGCTGATCTCGCCCGGCCGGGCTATCTTGTGGAGATCGACGTGGTGGGGGTCATCTCCAGAGACTGAATCCGCGGCGGGCGAGCCCCGACGTATTCACGGCGCGGGGCACGCGGCGGGGGGCCTAGAGTGACGCCGGGCCGGCAGCGGCTGTTGGGCGTTGACTCGATGTCCGCCGGCTGCGAGACTGTCCCGCGCAGATAACATAGCGTTTTGCGCTGAGTACGCAGGAGGCTGCAGCATGTCGATTGAGCGCGAGATCAAGACGGATGTCTTGGTCATCGGCGGCGGTATTGCGGGCTGTTTCGCGGCCAAGAAGGCCAGGGAGGCAGGCCTCGAGGTCACGATCGTAGACAAGGGCCGGGCCGGCAAGTCAGGGGCGAGCATCGCTGCGGGTGGATGCTTCATGGTATTCGACCCCGACCAGGGGCACGACTTCGATGCTTCCATGGAGGCTATCAGCGCCAAGGGCGAGTATGTCAATAACCGGTCCTGGGATGAGGTCATCCTCAGAGAATCGTGGCCCGCCTTCCAGGAGCTCATCGCGTGGGGGGTGGATTTCCCCGTGGATCTGGAGCACATGAGTTCCTACGAGACCGAGAGATACTCGCAGAAGTACGTGGCCGACTTCGCGGAACCCCCCTTCGGCAAGTATCCCCTCCAGTTTCGCAAGGTGTCCCCGGTTCTCAGAAGGGAAGCAGAGAGATCCGGGGTCCGCATCTTCGATCGGATCATGATCACCGATCTCCTGCAGGAGGAGGGCCGGGTCACCGGCGCCATAGGGTTCTCGTTCGACCCGTGGGAGATGTATGTCTTCAGGGCGAAGGCAGTCGTCTTGAGCGGAGGCGGCAGCAACTTCCGCTCTCCCGGCTACCACATGTGGATGCAGACCGGCGACGCCGAGGGCATGGCCTACAGGGCGGGGGCGGCGGTCACCGGCAAGGAGTTCCCCGACACCCACTTCAACCTGGCCATGTATCCCGCATGGAAGAGCAACGCCGAGCTCTACCCGGCGTTCTTCTACTTCACCGATTCTGAAGGCCGCTATATCGAGCACTCCGGCATGGACCTCTCCATGGTGTTCGCGATCCACGAGGGGCGGGGACCCATCTTGTACGACCTTGACGCCGCGACCCCCGAGGATGTGGCTTCCATGCGGGAGTACCTGCGCAAGAGGGCCAACCCCATCGAGGTGGAGCGGACCGGTCTGGACGTGGGCGCCGGGGGCAAGTACCAGGTGATCGGAGGGTCGGCGGCGGGGAACTCGGAGTGCCAGACATCGGGGATATGGACCATCGACACCACATGTGCGACGGACCTCGCCGGCTTGTACGTGGCCGGGGACTGCGCCGGCACCCGGGCCTGCGGCAGCATCCACACGTCCGGCGGATGGGGCTTGGCCACAGCCGCCGTCACCGGCAAGCGCGCGGGGATGTCGGCGGCTCAGTATGCCGCGGTGCAGGGAGGACGGTCGCGGTCTGCGTCGGCCGACCTGGAACCGTTGCGGCAGGTCGTCGTGGCCCCGCTGGAGCGCACGGGCGGCTTCCACCCGCGCTGGGTGACCCAGTTGCTCCAGAACACCATGATGCCGTACTACGTCCTGCACGTGAAGCACGGCGACCGGCTGCAGGCCGCCCTCACCATGGTGGAGTTCCTGCGGGACCACATGGTGCCTCGCCTCATGGCGAAGGATGCTCACGAGCTCCGGCTGGCCCACGAGACCAAGAACATGGTGCTCTCCGCCGAGATGATGTTGAGGGCCTCCTTGGCGCGCACCGAGAGTCGCGGTCAACACTACCGGGAGGACTGCCCGCGGAGGGACGACCCCGGCTGGCTGGCGTGGACCAGGGTGTCTCGAGGTGCGGACGGCGGCATGACGGTCTCCAGGGAGCCGCTGCCCCAGGAATGGTGGCCCGATCTCACCCGGCCCTACGAAGAACGCTATCCGGTGAGGTTCCCCGGCGAGCAGGCGCAAGAAACGGCGGAGGTCTAGGCAATGAGTATCGAGCGGATCGATGAGGATCTATGCACGGGATGTGGCACCTGTGTCTACAGCTGTCCCATGGACGTGATACGCATGGACGAGATGGATGAGAAGGCCGTGATCAGATACCCGGAAGAGTGCATGTGCTGCGCCTACTGCGAGCTGGATTGCCCCGAGGGGGCGATCTACGTCTCGCCCGAGAAACACGCGCCGCTCATGGTGTCCTGGTGCTGAGGACCGGCGGCAGGCGACTCGTCCGTGTGGGCGAATACGATTGTGGAGAAGACAGATGCGCCGGCCGCGCAGACGAGAGGTGGTACTGATGCTCGACGTGCACGTCCCGCTACCGAATGTTCAGGCCCGGGGCCTGGTCCGTCAGGGGCGGATCGTCCTCGTGATCGCGACTGCAGTTGCGTTCATCTGCCTGCTTCTCTCACTTGCCTGGCCGGCCGTCGCTCGTGCGAGCGCCGTCACCTACAGTGGTCTGCGGGGCGTCGA
>JAFGIH010000349.1 GCA_016929985.1 Thermoleophilia bacterium
GGCCCCATCTTCGCCAACATCGTGCTGGCCGACGAGATCAACCGAGCCTCGCCCAAGACCCAGTCCAGCCTGCTCGAGTGCATGGAAGAGCGGCAGGCGACCATCGACAACTTCACCCACCCCATCGACCCGCCGTTCATGGTCATCGCTACGCAGAACCCCATAGAGTACGAGGGCACCTATCCGCTCCCTGAGGCTCAACTCGACCGCTTCATGATGCGCCTCAGCCTGGGCTATCCGGCGGCGGAGGCCGAGGAGAACATCATCCAGGAGCAGACCTCGCACAATCCGCTGGCCGAACTGCGCCCCGTCGTGGACGGCGATGACGTGCTCGCCATGACCCAGGCCGTCGTCCGGGTGCGCGTGGCCCCCGCTCTGCGCCGCTACGTGGTCGACATCCTCACGGCATCACGCGAGCAGCGCGACGTCTACCTGGGAGCCAGCCCCCGCGCGGGCGTCGCTCTGGTGCGCGCAGCCAAGGCCCTTGCCCTGCTGCGCGGCCGGGACTTCGTCGTCCCCAAGGACATCAAAGACCTCGCCGTGCGCTGCCTGGCTCACCGCATCATGCTCGCTCCCGATGCGAAAGTGCATGGGGTGAGCGCCGAGTCGGTGGTGGCCCGACTGCTTGAGACGGTGCCGGTGCCGCAGAGCGGCGGGTAGACCATGCCACGCCCCACGGTCCGCGGCTACGCCCTCCTCGGCCTCGCTCTCGTGACCTACCTGGCGGGGCGGGTCCTCGGAACCTGGGAGCTCTACCTTTTCGCGTTCGGCTTCCTCGCGGCCGTCATCGTCTCCTGGGCGACGGCGCTTGCGACCGGCAGGCGAGTGAAGGTGACCCGCACCCTGATTCCGGAACGACCCGTGGCCGGCGACGAACCCGAGATCGAGTTTCTTCTCAAGAATGGATCGCTCTTGCCCGGGCCGGAGCTCACGCTCCGTAGTCCCCTGGCGGGACTCAGTTCCGAGAGCGTGGAGTTGGAGGTCGACAGCCTCGGTCCCCACAGCGAGAGGATGCTGAAGGCCCACGCGGGGCGCGTGAACCGCGGAGTACACGTCCTGCCGGCCGCCGAAGCCCTCGCCGAGGACGCGCTGGGCATCACCAAGGTGGTGCACAAGATCACCGATCCGCTGGTGGTCACCGTGTTCCCGCGCATCGCTCACCTCGATTCTTGCGCACTCTATCCAGAACTGGGTCTCAGACACGAATGGACCGGCCGCCGTGGCATCACGACCTTCGGCGCTTCGGAGTTCAAAGGGGTGCGGCCTCATCAACCGGGCGAGCCACTGAGTCACATCGACTGGAAGACCACCGCGAAGACGGGCATCCTCATGCTACGCGAGATGGAAGAACCGGCCGGCGCCGATGTGACCCTCCTGCTCGACGGCACCGCCCAGTCCCTCGTCGGAGATCCACCCGACAACAATTTCGAGCTGGCGGTGCGGGCGGCCGGGAGCATCGCCGACTACGTGCTGCGGGCCAACCGCGGAGTCACCCTGCTCTGCCACGAGCGCAGTTGGCGGCACGTGCAGCTCACCGCCGACGGCGGAGGTCGCCGGGCCCTCATGCAGGCCCTCGCCGAGACGCAGCCCAACGCTTCCGCCCCTCTGGCGAACGCCCTCCGCCATCTCCGCACCGACGGCCCCCACCTCCTGCGCACTCAGTCAGTGACGGTGGTGAGCATCTCCCTCGACCGCCAGCTGGCCCGAGCGCTCGTCCAGTTGCGAGAAGACGGCGTGAGTCTGTCGTTCCTGTACGTCGTGGGAGACTCGTTCAGCGCGAAGCCCGGCGAGGGAGTCTCCTCCCTGCTGCCCTTCCTGCCGCCCCGCGACACCTCCACTTCGCCCGAGATGCCGCGGCGTGCCCCCTCCCTCTCGGCCGAAGACCGGGCCCTTCTGCTCACGCTGTCGTCTTCAGGTATCCCCTCCCTGACGCTGGACCGCGGTGACGACCTGGTGCGCGGCCTTGCCCTACGGCAGACGGGTCCGCGCGCGGCGGCGGCCCCCTAGGAGCGCCATGAGGGCGATCACGCGCATCCTGTACTTCGCTTGTTTCGTCGGTCTGGCGCTGGTGGCTGCTCTGGCGCTCGACCGGGTGGTCGAACCGTCCATGGCGACCACCTTCACCAGGACCGTCTTGATCGCCGGCCTGTGCGCTGCGCCGGGTCTCATCCATAGACGGGCGTGGCCGCTGGCCATCATCCTCGTGCCCGCCGGTCTGTATCTGCTCGTGCGGACCATCATGCCGGTGCCCGCTCTGGTCGAAGGCTTCGGCGGCCAGTACCGTTTCTACACCGACCAGCTCTATCAGGGCATGCTCTACTACAGGAGTTCGCTCTTCCCCCTCCCCGTCTCCGAATCGCCGGCGCTGCAGCTGGTGTTGGCTTTCTGGGTGTATTGGCTGGTCGCCGTAGCCGCCTTCGTGGGGCTGAGTCTCCGCAAAGCGCTGCCCGCCGTGATCTTGATCCTGGTCTTGGTCGGCTTCGGGATGACGGTCGACGCGTCCGAACGAGCCCTGTGGTCGGCCTTCTTGTTCCTTGTCTTGGCGGCGTGCCTGCTGGTGCTTTCCCGGGGCGTGAGACGTTCCGGTTGGCGCCTTCGCGAGACCGTCATCGGCGGCGCGGTCGGCGCGGTAGCCGGAGCCCTGGCCCTCCTGCTACTGGTGACGGCCCCATCGGTCGTGGCCACCCCGTGGAGAGACTGGCGCACCTGGGATCCTTTCGGGCAGAACGAATCGGTCTATACGTTCAATTGGTTGCAGAACTATCCCGAACTGCTCGACCCGGCCAACAACGCGGTGGTCATGACAGTGGAGTCGCCGTCTCCGTCGTATTGGAGGGCCAACGCTCTCGACCAGTTCACAGGCAACGCTTGGGTGGCGTCGCAGGCGTTCGTCAGAAGAGTCGTCGGCGTGCGAAGCTTCGGTGATTACGTCTATGAGATCCCGGGCGCAACGGTGACTCCGCCCGGCGAGACCGTCGAGCAGGTCTTCGCCATCCACTCCGTGTCCACCTACTACCTCTTCACGGGCGGCGACCCGCAGATAGTCACCGTCGACCAAAGCGTCCCTCTCTTCATGAACGACATGCGCGCCCTCAGAGTCAGCGCTGCGCTCGGGCCCTCTATCCGCTATTCCGTCACCGCCGTCGTGCCCGAACTCACCCCGGCCGACCTGGTGGGACAGGGCGCCGACTACCCAGCGAACCTGGACGACTACCTTCTGCTGCCCTTCCCGCGACTGACCGACCTTACCGGCGAAGAAAAGGAGGCGACCTGGCGGGAGCTCATGTCCGACGGCGACATGGGCGACAAGGACTGGCAGGGACTCTACGCGCTGAACCAACAGATCGTGCGCGAGGCGACCGACCCCTACCAGGTCACGCTCCGTATCGAGCGCTATCTCCGGCAGCTCACGTACTCGCTCAAACCTCCGGCGAGCAAATACTCCTCGCCCTACGCAGCCTTTCTTTTCGACACACGCTCAGGGTACTGCCAGCATTTCGCGGGGTCGATGGCCATGCTGCTCCGCTACAACGGCATCCCGTCCCGAGTGGCGGTGGGCTTCGCGACGGGCGAGCTCGAGAGCCCGGGAGTGTACGTGGTGAGCAGGAACAACGCGCATGCGTGGGTGGAGGCCTACTTCCCCACGGTCGGTTGGGTCGCGTTCGACCCCACGCCCGGGCGTAACCTGCCGGCGCTTGGAGGCTCCTCCAGTTCTCCAGGCTTCGTCAATCCGTTCGTCCAGGGTGGCAGCACAGACACCCCGGCAGTCACGACCGAACCGACGCTCCCCAGAAACCCGAGCACCGACCCCGCGCCGGCAGACCCTGGGGACGAGACAGGCCGTAGCTGGTGGAGTCAGGCAACCTGGTTGCCGTGGGTCGCGGGGCTGGTGATCGTGCTGGTGGGCTGGCCTCTGGTCCGTGGTCTGTGGAGACGCCGCAGGCTTCATCGCGGCTCTTGGGAGCGGCGTGTCGAGGCATCCCTCGGGCTGCTCCGCACCGAGCTCTCAGACTACGGGGCGCCGGTGACCCCCGCTCAGACCCTCGACGAGCTCCTGGGGACGGTCGAGACCCACGTGGGACTCAAGCCTGATCAAGAACTCGTACACCGCGCCGAGGCCGTGCTCTTCGGCGGGCGCAAGGCTACGCAGACCGACTTTCAGCGGATGGAGAACGTCCGCCGGGTGGTCGAGGGACGCCTCCGCAAGCGGCACGGCCTGGTGCGGACCGGTCTCACGCTCTACGGTATCCCCCGCCTGCGTCGCCATTCGGGCGACTGGTATACAATTGCCGAATGACGACCAAGAGCGCAACAAAAAAGAAGCTGCCCGTGTTCATGCTCGCACGCTGCAAGCGCTGCGGCATCTGCAGTCATTTCTGTCCCAAGGATTGCATCGGTGTCCATGACGACGGCACGCCGTATCTTGCCGACGCCGACGCCTGCACCTCCTGCAGGATGTGCGAGTACATGTGCCCTGATTGGGCCGTGTGTTTGGAGCTGCCGGGCGAGGGAGAACCTGGTACCGAGGCCTGCTGAACCCGTTCAGCGGTCTCGTATTACTCATGCGTGAGCCGTTCTAGGAAGGTCTCATGGGAAAAGTGATCTATCTCGACCATGCCTCCACCACCCCGGTGGACCCCGAGGTGGTGGCTGCCATGCTCCCCTGGTATTCCGAGGAGTTCGGCAACCCCTCCACCGTGTACAGCCTGGGTGTCACCGCGGCGGATGCCGTTCAGAAGGCCCGCGAATCTGTAGCCCAGACCATCGGCGCCGAACCTGAAGAGATCTACTTCACCAGCGGTGGCACCGAATCCGACAACTGGGCCATCCTGGGCACCGCCGACGCGCAGCAGAAGAAGGGGCGCCATCTCGTCACCTCCACCATCGAGCACCACGCCGTGCTCGAGACTATGGAGTACCTGGAAAAGCGCGGGTTCGAGCTAACGAAGGTGCCGGCGGACAGCGGCGGCCTCGTCGATCCTGAGGACGTGCGGAAGGCCATCCGGCCCGACACCATCCTCGTCTCGGTCATGCACGCGAACAACGAGGTCGGCACAATCGAGCCCATCGCGGAGATCGGCAAGATCACACGCGAGGCCGGAGTGCTTCTCCACGTGGATGCGGTGCAGACCGCCGGTAAGCTGCCGCTCGATGTGAACGAGCTGGGCGTGGACATGCTCTCCATGAGCGCCCACAAGTTCTACGGCCCCAAAGGCGTGGGACTCATGTATCTGCGCAATCGCACCCGCATCAGCCCACACCTCCACGGGGGCGGTCAGGAGAGAAGCCGCCGGGCCGGCACTCATAACGTCCCGGGCGTTGTGGGCATGGCCAAGGCCCTGGAGTTGGCCACTGCCCGCATGGCCGACGACGCCCTCCGTGAGGCAGGGCTCCGCGACAAGTTGTGGGCAAGCCTGCAAGGCAGCATCGATGCCATCTACCTGAACGGCGATATGACCCACCGCTTGCCCGGCAACCTCAACGTCAGACTCGACGGCATCGAGGGAGAATCGATGATCCTCATGCTCGACATGGAGGGCATCTGCGTATCCTCCGGCTCAGCCTGCACCACCGGATCTCTCGACCCGAGCCATGTGTTGCTCGCCCTTGGCATCCCCGCCGAGCATGCGCACGGGTCGCTGCGGGTAACCCTTGGTCGCGGCACCGCCGCTGAGGATATCGATCATTTCATCAAAGTCTTCCCGCCCATCGTGGCGAGACTCCGCGAGATGTCGCCCATCTGGTGCGCCAACTGCGTCTGCAAGCAAAGGAACTGACATGTACTCAGAACTCGTCATGGAACACTTCCGCAACCCGCGCAACATGGGCGTCATCGAAGACGCCGACGGTGTGGGCGAGGTGGGTAACCCGCAATGCGGCGACATGATGCGCATCACCATCAAGGTCAAAGATGACATCCTCGAGGACATCAAGTTCCAGACCCTGGGTTGCGGCGCTGCCGTTGCCACATCGAGCATGGTCACCGAGATGGCCAAGGGCAAGAAACTCGACGAAGCCCTGGACATCACCAACAAGGCTGTGGCCGATGCCCTGGGCGGGCTTCCGCCGGCCAAGATGCACTGCTCCAACCTGGCCGCCGATGGGCTCCAGGCCGCCATCGAGGACTACCGCGCGCGCCACGCGGCCGCCTAGTGTCGCGTCCCTGAGCGTCGCGCTCCTGAGCGTCACGCTCGTACTCGCGACCTTGTTCCTTGCCGGCTGCTCCGACGGCGACGTCATCCCCGCCTCCGCGCGCGACAGACTCGAGCCGGGCACGACCTACTCCGCCGACCTCGACGGCGACGGCGGCGCCGAACAGATCCTCATCCAGGGGCATCCCGCGTCCCTCACCATCTTCGACGGCGAGACGACCTATCGATCACGGGACAGGTGGCAGATAGTCGAGGCACACCTGGGAGACACCGATCGCGACGGCCTTCTCGAAGTGGTGACCCTCGTCGACGACGAACAGGGACGGCATCTGGGCTTGTTCGCCTACTTCGGCGGAGAGTACCGCGAACGCCTCGTGACCGACGAGATCGATCCCCGGCCGGTCGCCCTCCAGGTGGTCGCCTCCGGCTCGGTCGCCGAAGGGACGGTGACGGCTCCCGGCGCGGCCACGGACCCGGCCGGCGACATGATCCTGCTCACCCTGGAGCCCGCCGCGGGCCAGACCGGCACCCAGACCGTGCTCTGCCGCTGGAACGGTTTCGGCTTCACGGGCATCGAACCGGGGCCGTGACGGAATCGTTACACAGACGTGCTTGATGTGTGACATTGTGGGGCGACAATAGCGGGTAGAGAACGTGTTCAGCGGCCTTGCGCCGAGGCAGGGAACGGAGGGGATTCATGAAGCGGATTACCGTCATCATCGCAGTCGTTGTGCTGGTGGCCGCCTTGGCTGTCGCCGGCTGCGACGATAACAAGGTCGACGTCTCTCCGACCCCGTCGTCTGCCTCGAGCACGAGCACCTCAGGAGGAAGCACCGAGACGACCGGCGGCAACACCGGTACCACCTCCGGCGCGACGACCAGCACGTCTTCGGGGGCGACGACGAACCCCTTTGCCGAACCGGCCTATCTCGACTCGCAGCCGGTCGACCTGGCCGGCGTCACCAATCTGGAGCAGGCTGGCCTGTCCGACGCCCAGAAGGAGATCCTCGCGCGGCAGAGCTTCGTGGCGGCTGTCCAGGACCCCATGAACGGGCCGTGGAAGTTCTGGCACGTGTATGAGACCGCCCGCTATCAGGGACTACCGGTCCTGGTCACCACCGATTCGCTGCTGAACGCCTACCACGGGCTCTTCGACACCCTGCTGCAGCGGATGGAGGAAGCGGCGCTCTTCGACCAGGCCGTCGCCATGACCGAGGAGTTGTACGCGGCGGCCTCCGATCAATGGAACACCGCCGCCGACCCCGCCATCAAAGAGGCGGCCAGGCTCAACATGGCGTTCTTCTCGGTGGCCGGCTCTCTGCTGAACGGCGCAGCTACAGGTCCTGACGTGGTCGCCGACGAAGTAGATGCCGAGCTGGCCCTCATAGAGGCGGCCGGGGGCACGAGCGAGTCGCCCATCCTCGGCTACGTCGAGGACTATAGCCAGTACAAGCCCCGCGGACACTACACCCGCAGCGAGAAGCTCGAACGCTACTTCAAGACCCTCATGTGGTACGGGCACACCGCTTTCTTCATCAACCCCCGCGGCGGCGACATCACCGAGGAAGAGGCCGTCAACCTCACGCGGCGCGCAGTCCTCGTCTCGTCGTCACTGGTGGGACCGGCTAAGGAGGCCTGGAGCGCCATCTACGAGCCGACGAGCTTCATGGTGGGCCGCGCCGACGACATCACCGTGGACGACATGGCGAACATCCTCTCCGAGGTGTTCGGCACCGCGCAGCCCGAGCCGGACGCCCTGGCGGACAACACCAAGATAGCCACCGTCCGCGAGAAGATGAACGAACTGCCCGCTCCCAAGATCCTCACGGCAGCCGTACGACTCCCCGGCGACACCGAGAGCCGGGAGGAAAACGAGCGCAGTTTCCGAGTGATGGGGCAGCGCTACATCCCCGATTCCTACGCGTTCCAGCAACTGGTGTGGGCCTACGTGGGCGAGGAGAACAACAAACGGGACTTCCCGATGGGCCTCGACGCGATGACGGCGCTCGGCTCCGATCAGGCCTACAAAATCGCCAAGGAGGACTTCGGCCAGGACCAGTTCCTGAACTGGGAGAGCCAACTCAAGAAGGTGCACGACGAGTTCGCCGGCAAGACTGACGACCTCTGGCCCACCAACCTCTACACCGGTTGGTTGGAGTCGCTCCAGCAGGTGATGGCCCTCCCCGCCGATGGCGCTCCCGACTTCATGAAGTCCCGGGTGTGGGCGCGCAAGAGCCTGAACACGGCGCTGGGCAGTTGGACCGAGCTCCGCCACGACACCATCCTCTACGCAAAGCAGTCGGTCACTGCCGAGGGCGATGGCGGTGAGGAACCGGAGACGGTGGGATACGTCGAGCCCTATCCGGCCTTCTACGCCAAGATCGCGGAGCTGGCGACCACCATGCGCCAAGGCATGGACGAATACGGTCTCACCGACTCCGAAGCGGCCAACAAGCTGGATGGCATGGTCGAACTGGCCGGGACCCTGTCCACCATCGCACAGAAGGAGTTGGACGGCGGGGAGCTCACCGTGGACGAGGTCAATGCCATGAAGTGGTACGGCAGCACTCTTGAGGGCCTGGAGCACTTCGAGACCTCCGACCAGGGCATGACGCTCTCCCCGACGGCGGAGAAGAGTCCGTTGGTGGCCGACGTCCACACGAGCTACAACAGCCAGAAGGTGCTGGAAGAAGCCACCGGATATCCGTTGGTGCTCTATGCGGCGATCGAACTCGACGGCAAGCTGCAGGTCTTCTGTGGAGCCTCGTACGCCTACTACGAGTTCACAGCCCCGCTGGACGGCCGCCTGACCGACGAAGAGTGGACGGCGATGCTGGATGCCGGCGAGGCGCCGCCTCGGCCGGCTTGGACCAACGAATGGATCGTGGAGTGACCTACAGGGCGCAGGAGCCTTCCCCACGCAGCCGATGAGTGGCCCAGAGGTGGCAAGGGGCCTCCGCAAAGCACCGCGGGCGTACCGCAAAGCTTTGCTCTAGCCCCTCACCACCTCTGGGCGACGCTTCTGCTTCTCTGGCCCTTACACCCTGTCGGTACTTCACGTAGTAGGGCGAGGCGTCTTCGACGCTTCATTCCCTCAGTTCATGGTGCCCTATCCAGGGGCTCCCGGGGTAGCGCGGGCCAGGACCGTCGGACCATCGGGGGTCAGGCGCAGGTGGAACGACACCGGCACGCTTTCGGTCGCCAAAAGCTCCAGCAGGGCATCGCGGGCCACACCGATGACGAGGCGCTCGTCTCGACCGAAACCCGCCGCCACTGCGTCGTCTACCCACACACACGAACGGCACCAGGTCTCGCCGGCGTAGATCACGTCGAAAGTCACCGTGCAGGCGTCCGGCGACTCAGCCTCGTCTATGGAGACCAACTCTATGTCCATGAAGAGCGTCACACCGCGGCCTCCCTACCGGCGCCCGTGCGCCACGGCGCACAGGCGCGTCGGCGCTACGCGCATTTCGAGTAGCCGCACGAGCGGCAGACCATGCAGCCGCCCTCATGCTCTATGGCGCCGCCGCAGTCCGGACAGGCTCCCTGCGCCACCTGGATAGGCATTTCCAGCTGGCCCACCACTTTGCCGCCGTCGCCGCCGTTCAGGTGATACTTCTCGGCGAGGGCCTTGCCGATGGCGTCGGGGCAAGAGAGGATCTGGTTGGGCCCGAAGCCCAGCGGCACGTGGCAGCGGATGCCCCTGAGTTGCTTCACGATCTTGTCCGGCGGCACTCCATAGCGGAACGCCAGTGAGATCAACCGGCCGATGGCCTCGGTGGAAGCCGATGCGCAGCCGCCCGCTTTGCCCATGTTGGCAAAGATCTCGCGCGGGCCGAAGTCATCCTCGTTCACGGTGACATAAAGGCTGCCACAGCCGGTGACCTTCTCCCGGGTCTCGCCGCGTAGCACGGGTGACCGGCTAGGCCGCACCGGCATCACCGCGGTCCCCTGCGGGCCAAGCTCCATCTGCACCGCCCCGCCCGCGGAGCCGTTGTCGGCCCCTTTCCGCTTCACCTCGCCGATGTTGAGCACCTGCTCCTGCCGAGACCCGTCGCGGTAGATGGTCACGCCCTTCACGCCCAGCTCGTACGCGAGCAGGTACACGCGCTCGACGTCCTCAGGCTTGGCCTGATTGGGGAAGTTGACCGTCTTCGAGACGGCGTTGTCCACGTGGTCCTGGAAAGCCGCCTGCATGCGGATGTGCCAGTCGGGCGTCACGTCGTGGGCGGTGACGAAGACCCGTTTCAGGTCGTCGGGTACGTCTATGCCGTGGAGACCGCCGACTGCGGCTATGCCCTTCATGAGGTCTTCTGAGTAGAGACCGCGCTCTTTGAGCACCCGCTCCAGGGCCGGATGCGCTTCCGGAAGCTCGGTGTTGTCCATCACATTGCGGATGAACGCGAGGGCGAAGATGGGCTCCACGCCACTCGAGACCCCGGCGATGATGGAGATGGTGCCGGTAGGGGCGATGGTGGTGAGAGTCGCATTGCGGACGCGCCGTTCCCGCTTTTTCCAGATACTCTGGTCGTAGTTGGGGAAGACGCCCCGGTCGCGGGCCAGTTCCTCGGAGGCCTTGATGGCCTCCTCCTCGATGAAGCCCATGATCTCGTGCGCGAGTCTGATGGCCTCGTCAGAATCGTAGCCGATGCCCAGCTCCACCAGTAGATCAGCCCATCCCATGACCCCCAGCCCGATCTTGCGGTTGCTGCGGGTCATCTCCCCGATAGCGGGCAGGGGATAGCGGTTCATGTCGATGACATTGTCGAGGAAGTGGACGGCGGTACGGGTCACGCGGCGCAGCCGCTCCCAATCGACGGCTCCGTCCTCGAGCATGATGGCCAGATTGATAGAACCGAGGTTGCAGCTCTCGTAGGGCAATAAGGGTTGCTCGCCACAATTTGATATGACGATACCATTTCCGACGAAGGAGTGGGTCCGAGGCTCGGTTAGATCGAAGACGGGTTCAGCGCCCTCCGGAGTGACGGCCTCCACTCTCGCCACGAATCTCTCTCGGTAGGGACCTCTGTCGTAGCTCTCCACGCTCCGACGCAGCGTCGATGACTTCGCGCTGCTGAGGAATCCGATCTCGCGAGCAAACCGCGCACAACTGCCTCCCGCGACGCGCAACTCATGTACCGGCCGGACAGGGTATGCCTTCAAGCCCCCCTTACCGTCGGGCAGGAGCGCGGTATCGTGGCCCCTTTTTCGGTCGCGGAATATGCGGCTGAAGATGCCGAAGTTGAGCAGGAGCCTCTGGACGTCCTGTAGAAGGTCAAGGCTGATGGAGGTCAGCCGGACGGCGCGGCCCTTCTCGGGCCGGGCAAGCACCGTCCCGTCTGCCGTGAACAGAGCCTGCAGAAAGCCGCGTTGCATCTCCTCGCTACCGCGAAGCACCGGTTCTGGGACCATCAGCTTCTCGTCGACCAGTCCGTACTCCTCAGCGATCTCGCGCAGGCGGCTCGACTGCACACGGGTCTCGTTGCGCTCGGCGACGGCAACAGTCGCAGTCGCATACGTGCGGTCGATCGCAGGTGCCCGCACCACTGCGTCCACCGCTTGACGGAAGGCCGGCGCCAGCTCGCGCTCTCCGCCCCAGAACGAAAGGACGGCCCGGTCGGTCTTCACCGTGCCATCCCCTACTAGCCACCCGAGCACACGGCCCAGCTCCAGCGAGCCCTCGGCGCCGAAACCGCCTTTGCGGTCGAGCACGTGCACCTCGTCGCCAGGCTGCAGGTCACCGGCCGCCACCCAGCCTCGTTCCGTCATGATGCGGTGCTCGGGAGTGACTCGTATCTCGTAGCCCTCGCGAGTGGTGACGCGCACGACCTGCTTGAAGCCGCTGTAGAACACGGGAAGAGACGGCGTCAGACTGCCGTCATGGGCGCCTGCGGCAGCTCCGCCGCCCGTTTCGTTGACGCCCGCGACCGCCGCCCTACGCCC